>JASHRQ010000053.1 GCA_030037265.1 Thermoplasmata archaeon
GCCATCTTCGTAGCCGGTGCGTTGGCCCCTCCCGGGCCGGCGCCGGGGAGCGTGGTGCTCGACACCGTGCAGGTCGACTACACCTACCTCAACGGGACACCGCAGATCTTCGGAACCAATCAGCAGGAACTCTGTTCTCTCTGCCCCCTGACGCTCACGGCGGGGACCACGACCACGATCGGAACGCTGCTGGTCCAGGACTTTCCCGCCTACAACACGACGATATTCTGGTTCAACGCCACCGCTCCGATCCCGTTTGAGGAGTGGTCCTGTTCCTACTCGGGGGCGCGCCCCGTCTCCTGGCCCCCGACCGGCTGCCCCTTCACCACGGATTGGCACGAGGCACCGTACATGGTCGAGACCGGGGCCGGTATCGTGAGCGCGACCTACCCGCTGACGCTCGCGGTACCGAACCCCGCGCCGAACCTTCCCGGCGGATTTGACGTCCAGCTCGTGTTCGCCGTGGAGATGATTCCCACCGGCCCGGGCGGATGACGGAAGGAAAGGCGCCCGCACCAGCCGACGAGACGGCCATCGCCGTACCGGGGGCGGCTGGGGTCGGGGCCCCGGTCCTCGAACGCGCCGGCGGTCCCGCCCATCCCGTCCGACCGCGTCGTCGGGCGTTCGTGGCCGTGGGCATCGCGGCCCTGCTCCTCGTAGCGGGTACCGTCGTGTACGTGTACGCGCCGACCGACACCGACTGTGCCATCTCGAAGCGGGTCGGCGAGTACAACGTGACGTCTCCCCAGATCATCGTGAACCTCCCGCTGGGCGGGGGAGCTTCGGGAACCGAACTCGCCCAGAACTGGACCTTCGCGTCCGGTTCCGTAGTCCTGGGAAACGAGTCGCACTCCACGACCGGGTTCGGGTTGGCCGCCGGGGGCGGGACCGGAGGACTGCTCCTCCAAACCATTCAGCCGATCTTCGCGGTGTACGCGGTGCACAACGTGTCGGCCCCCTCGTCCGCCGGCAATCACCCGTGCACTCAGCCGTTCGTCGCGGGTACGGTGAACGGCGGATACTGCGGGTCGATTGCCCTCGGGGGGCTCTCCCTTCCGAATCCCGCCAACGACTCCGTGGAGCCCCAGGTGTTCAACTCCAGTTGCCCGTACATTCCGAGCGGCGCCGGAATCCTACCGGGGGCCTACATGTCGATTGACAACGAGTTCCCGGCGGACCCGGTCCCGTCCTCGGTCGTCACGATGAATCTCTGTGCCTGGACGTCGAACTTTACCCAGGCCGTCCGGGGGGCCGTCGCCGTGCCGGTGGTCCTGCACGCGCCGTACGATGGCCGGTTCGTGACGGTCCACGGCTACCTGTGGTGGCTGAGCGTGCTCGCGAGCGAGCCGACGGCCGGGTACGTGCTGGCGCATGGTGCCATCTGGCGCGTCGCGAGCGTCGGACTGTACTCCGAGGATACGCAAGGCTTGCTTCCCCCCGGGCTGCTGGCGTTCGAACGGCTCGCCTGCCCGTAGTCGGACGTCGCGGACGAGAGGAGCGGACCCGCCCCGGTTCGAGAGGCGACCGGACCGCCCGCCGGGCGGGCGACGGAACCCCGGCCTCCCACGCGACCGGGACGGTACGGCAGCCATGATATCAAGTAGCAGTGTGTCGCTAATGTTCGCACAGTCGTTACAAAATAGGCTCGGAACCTATATGTAGTTCCGGGCCTTTTCCCCGACTGAGAAATATGCAGACACATCCATCGATCTCGAGCCGTTCGGCTCGCGCCCGGGGCCTTTCGGCCAGCGGCCCGAAGGGACCGGCCCCCGTCGCTCCCGCAGCGTCCCTCCCCGAGGACGTCTGCCCCAACTGCGGCTCGACCCACCTCACCCGCGACGACATCCGCGGGGAGATCGTCTGCGCGGACTGCGGCCTGGTGGTCGACGCGAGCGCGCTCGTCTCCGACCGGGGCCAGCGCGGCAGCAAGGAGGACACGGGCCGGGAGGCCCGCGGCTGGGGGCCCGTGATCTCGCCGCTCATGCCCGACAAGGGGCTGTTCAGCGAGATCGGCGTCCCGACCCGCGACTTCCAGGGGAACTCGCTCTCGCGCAACACGTCGCTCAAGTTCTACCACCTTCGGAAGCTCAACCACCGCCTCCGCGCCGCCCGGACCCACCAGCGGAACCTCGTGGTCGCCCTCGGCGAGCTGAACCGGCTCGCGGGGGTCCTCGGGCTGTCGCGGGAGGTCAAGGAGTCGGCGACGTACATCTACCGCCGGGCGCTCGAGCACAAGGCGACCCGCGGGAAGAAGATCGTCGCCCTCGTGGCGGCCTCCGTCTACGCCGCGTGCCGGCAGTGCCGGGTGCCGCGGACGATGAAAGAGATCATCCAGCACTCGAAGGCGACGAAGATCGAGGTGGGCCGGGCGTACACGCTGCTCGCCCGCGAGCTCAAGCTCGGCCTCAAGCCGGTCGAGCCGCGCGACTACCTCGTCCGGTTCACGCAGGACCTCAACCTCTCGAAGGAGGTCCGGCAGAAGGTGCTGGGACTCCTGGAGCAGGTCGAGAAGGTCTACTCGACGAGCGGGGTGCTCCCGAACGGGATCCTCGCGACGATCATCTACATCGCGTCGAACCTGATGGGCGAGCCCCGCAGCCAGGACCGGATCGCGGCGGTCGCGAACGTCACCCCCGTGACGATCCGCAACCACTACAAGGAGCTGCTCGACCTTCTGGGCCTGCCGAAGAACCTGTCGAACCCGCAGGCCCGGGGCACGCTCCCGGTGCCGAAGGACGGGGACGAGCCGGTCGAGGAGACCGCGCTCGCCGCCGGGCACTGAGCCGGCCGCCCCGTCCCGCCGGCCCCCGGGTCGGACGAGCTGGAGGCGACGCCGGCGCCCTTTTACCGCGGGGGACCTCCCGGGAACCGTGCCGGAGACCCGACCGCTGAGCTACTCCTCGCTCCGGGTCTACCTCGAGTGCCCCCTCCGGTGGAAGTTCCTGTACGTCGACCGGCTGCCGGAGGCGCCCCGCTCGTACTTCTCGTTCGGCCGGACGATCCACGCGGTCCTCGAGGAGCTCCTCCGCCCGTTCCTCGTCACCGATTCGGTCCCGCGCATCAGCGCCGGCGCGGCCCAGCGTCGGCTGGACGAATGGGAGGCGGGCGGCCGTCTCGTCGAGGGGCGTCCCCGGGCGCTCACCCGCGACGAGATGCTCGCCACCTACGACCGGCTCTGGGTGCGCGAGGGGTTCAGCTCGGCGGAGGAGGAGGGCCGCTACCGCACCCTCGGGGAGAACCTCCTGCTCCGCTACTACGACCGGCTGGTGGACGAGCCGCCGCGGCCCGTCGCGATCGAGGAGCATCTCCAGGCCTCCCTCGACGGGATCCCGGTGCACGGCTACATCGACCGGATCGACCTCACGCCGTCCGGCGCCCTCGAGGTGCTCGACTACAAGACGAGCCGCGAGATGTCGGCGAAGGACGCGTTCTCCTCCGACCAGCTCGCGATGTACCAGGTGCTCGTCGAGAAGAACTACGCCCTCCCCGTGGAGCGGCTCACGCTGTACCATCTCCGGTCCCTCACCCCGTACGCCTCGAAGCCGCGGGACGCGCGGGCGATCGGCCAGTTCTCGGAGAAGGTGTCGGCGGTCGCAGACGGGGTCCGCGAGGAGCGGTTCGAGCCGACCCCCGGCCGGGTGTGCGAGCGGTGCGAGTTCCGCGCGCTCTGCCCCGAGTTCCGCGAGGTACCGGCGGACGAGCGGGCGCGCCTCGAGACGCTGGTCGACCGGTTCGCCGCCCTCCGCCGCGAGCAGGGACGGGTCGAGGACCAGCTCCACGCGGCGGCCGACGAGCTCCACCGCGAGGCGGAGCGGCTGGGGGTCCACCGGATCCGGGGCCACGGCCTCACGGCGCTCCGGCGGCGCGAGGAGGCGTGGAGCTTCCCGGTGGAGGGCGTCCGGCCGCTGCTCGAGGAGCACGGGCTCGTCCCCCAGGCGAGCCGGCTCGACGACCGGGAGATCGACCGCCTCGCGCGCGACCCGACGGTCGACCCGGCGGTCCGGCGGGCGATCCGGTCGCGCGGGGGACGCCAGGTCCGCTGGTTCTGGGAAGTCGACGCCGCGCCGCCGGACGACTGACGTCCCGGCCGCGCGCAAAGGCTATCTCTCGACCCCGGTACTCGCCCGTATGGGAATCGAGCTAGCGTCCGCGGCGCGCGTCGCGCCGCTCGAGAAGGCCGTCCCCGTCGTCACCACCTACTGCTCCCACTCCTCGCTCCAGATCTTCCACGGGGCGCGCGCCGAGGGGCTGGGGACGCTCGGCATCGCGGTCGGGAAGCCCCCCCGCTACTACGAGGCGTTCCCGCTCGCGCGGCCGGACCGGTTCCTGTCGCTCGGCGCGCTCGCCGACCTGGGGGAGCACGCCGCCGACCTGCGGCGCGAGGGGGCGGTCGTCGTCCCGACCGGCTCGTTCGTGGAGTACATGGGTCCCGAGCGGTTCGACGCGCTCGACGTGCCGATCTTCGGCAACCGGAAGGTGATGGCGTGGGAGTCGGACCGCGAGAAGGAGCGCGAGTGGCTCGAGCGCGCGGGGGTCCCGATGCCGCGGAAGTACGCGGACCTGTCGGCGGTCGACGGGCCGGTGATCATCAAGTACTACGGCGCGAAGGGCGGCAAGGGCTTCTACCTCGCGAAGAAGCGGGAGGAGCTCGACCAGTTCCAGCCGACCGGCCCGTACGTCATCCAGGAGTACGTCGTCGGCACGCGCTACTACGTCCACATGTTCTACTCGCCGCTGTCGCAGGACGGCTACCGGGTCCGGCACGGCTCGATCGAGCTGCTCGGCATGGACCGACGGGACGAGGCGAACATCGACGAGCTGTACAAGCTGGGCGCCCAGGAGGGGCTCCGCCGCGCGGGGATCCGCCCGACGTTCGTCGTGACCGGCAACGTGCCGGTCGTCCTCCGGGAATCGCTCCTGCCCCAGGTGCTCGACATCGGGGCCCGGATCGTCGACACCTCCGTCGACCTGTTCGGCGGGATGGTGGGGCCGTTCTGCGTCGAGGGGATCGTCACCGAGGACCTCTCGTTCAAGGTGTTCGAGATCTCGACGCGCATCGTCGCGGGGACGAACCTGTTCGTCTCGGGCTCGAGCTACTCCGATTACGTGGCCCCGCAGCTGTCCACGGGGCGCCGGATCGCGCTCGAGATCCAGCGGGCGAGGTCCGAGGGCCGGCTCCGCGAGGTCCTGAGCTGAGCGGGGCCGCCGGGGGGTCCGGCGCGCAACGAACGGGGCGCGACCCGGGTCGCCCTTAAGCCGAGCCCGCGGTCTCGAGCGCGTACCGATGGCGGACGCCGTCTCCTCCCGGCATCTCTCGAAGACGTACGCCTACCGGGGCGGCTCGACGGTCGCCCTCGAGGACGTCTCGTTCGACATCCCGGCGGGGGAGACGTTCGGCCTCATCGGGCGGAACGGGGCCGGGAAGACCACGTTCCTGCGGATCGCGGCGACGCAGCTCCTCCCGACGGCCGGCACGGTGACCGTCCTCGGCTACGACGTGGCGCACGAGGAGCGGCAGATCCGGTCCCGGATCGCCGTCGTGCCGCAGGAGTCGCGGCCGCTCTACTTCGCGAACACCGAGGAGCTCATCGTCTGGTACCTCCGGCTCCGCGGGATGGACCGGCGGGAGTCCCGTCGCCGGGCGAACGGCGTCCTCGAGGAATTGGGGCTCGAGGACGTGCGACGCCGGCTCGTGAGCCGGCTCTCCGGCGGCCAGCGGCGCCGCGTGATGGCCGCGATGGTGCTCGCGTCCGACGCGGACCTCCTGTTCCTGGACGAGCCGACGACCGGGCTGGACCCGTTCGCCCGCCGGGAGGTGTGGGGGGCGATCCAGCGGGCGAACCGGGAGCGGCGGACCGTGCTGCTCACGACGCACTACCTGGACGAGGCCGAGGCGCTCTCGAGCCACCTCGCGCTGCTCGAGGGCGGGCACCTCGTCGTCAGCGGGACCCGGGAGGCGCTCCGGGCGCGGATCCAGCTGCCGTACCGGGTGACGGTCGACGGGACGACCGGCGCGGAGGAGCTGTCGCGCTACGGGACGGTCTCCGGTTTCGGAGACCTCCGGCTCGTGTTCGCCCGCGAGCGCGAGGCGCGGGAGCTGGCGCAGCTCGCGCTCGCGCGCGGGGCCCGACTGAGCCTCGCGCCGGTGAGCCTGGAGGACGTCTTCCTGCAGCTCGTGGGTCGGCCCCTCGACGAGGGGCCGGAAGCGGAGTCGGCGGAGGGAGCGGCCTGAGCGAGCGGCACCGGGGCCGGTCGCTGCTCGCGCTGGTCTACCTGAACGGCATCCTCCCGATGCGGACCCAGCCGCTGTACCTGCTCAACACCGTGGCGTCGCCGCTGGCGTTCCTGTTCTTCGTCGTCGTCGCCTCCCGCGGCGCGCTCCTGTCGTACGGGATCCTGGGGGGCATGATCCTCACCGTCCTCACGACCGGCACGGGGATTCAGAGCGACCTCGTGCACTACAAGCAGGACATGAAGTTCCAGGACGTGGTCGTCTCGTCGCCCGTCGAGGCGCCGATCTACGTCGCCGGGATCGCGCTGTCGGAGTTCGTCTACGCCGTCCCGGGGCTCGTCGTCTTCCTCCTCCTCTCCGCCGTGCGATTCCCCGGCGTCCCGCCGACCGGGTTCGTCTACTCGCTCGGCGGGGCCGCGACGCTCTTCGGCGCGCTCCTGCTCGTGTGGGCGTTCGCCTCCGCGCTCGGGTTCACGATCGCGACCTACTTCCAGGACATCCGCGAGACGTTCGTCTTCTCCCCGCTGATCTCGCTCATCATGACGACGCTGCCGCCGGTCTACTACCCGATCTCCTCGATCCCCGCCTCGATCCGGTGGGCGGCCTACCTCTCGCCGACGACCTACGCCGCGGACCTCGTGCACCGGGCGGTCTGCGGCGTGCATTCCGCCTGCTACGAGGCGCCGTCGCTGGCGGCGGCGGGCGTCGACTGGGCCGTCCTGCTCGGGCTCACGGCGGTCCTGTTCTTCCTCGCGGCGACGAAGGCGCGCTGGCGCGAGCCGTGAGCCCCGCGGCGCGCGGGCGGCCCGCGGGGCGCGCGCCGACGCGCGAAACGCCCGAGGCGTTATGTACGGGTGGGTGGGTCGAGCCGCGCTCCATGCTGGCCTCCACCGATGCGCGGTCGCCCGTCATCGGGGAGGATCGGTTCCAGCGGTGCCTGTTCTGCGCCAAGTGGATCGTGGTGCTCCCCTCGGACCATCGCGGCGGGGCCTGCTTCGACTGCCTGTCGCTCCTCGGCCCGGAGCCGATGCCGTGCCCGGAGTGCGGCGAGGAGATCGAGGCGACCTACCGGGCGGCCGGATGCGCCCGGTGCGGCTGGTTTCCCGGCCAGTGACCGAGCCGCCGGGCGAAGGCGTAATAGGGCCGGCTCCGTCCGTCCCGTCGGGCGTGCCGAGGTGGCTCAGTCCGGTACGGCGCGAGTCTGGAAAGCTCGTGGCGACACACGCCTCGGGAGTTCAAACGTCGGCACCGGACCGACCGGTCCGGCGGAAAATCTCCCCCTCGGCGCTCCCCCGCCGTGCGCGACGTAGGGCCCGGCGATGGCGATCCGGTCCGTCCAGGTGACCCCCGCGCTCCTGCAGGTCGACTCGATCCTCGCGCACCTCACCGGCCCCGCCGCGCTCGCCGAGGTCTGCCGGTTCCTCCGGCACGAGTTCCGACACTACCGCTGGGTCGGCGTGTACCTGCTGGACGGGGAGACGCTCCGGCTCGCCGCCTGGGCCGGGCCCCAGGCGACGGAGCACGTCACGATCCCGCTCGCCCGGGGGGTCTGCGGGCGGGCGGCCCGCGAGAACCGGACCGCGATCGTCGACGACGTGCGGGAGTCGCCCGAGTACCTCGCCTGCTTCCTCGAGACCCGGGCCGAGGTCGTGGTGCCGATCCGGCGCCCCGGGCGGGTCGTCGGGGAGATCGACATCGACGGGAACGAGGTGAAGGCGTTCGACGCCTCCGACGACCGATTCCTCACCGCGGTGGCCGAGAAGATCGCCGCCGTGGCGGACGGGGTGGTCCCGGAGGTCGTCGCCGGGCGCGAGCCGCTCCGAGGCGGCGGCTGATCGTCGCGAGCGCCTCCGCCCGCGCGCGCGCCGCGTCGAACGGCGCGAATCGACCGGGGA
>JASHRQ010000054.1 GCA_030037265.1 Thermoplasmata archaeon
CTCCGGCGTGGAGGAACACGGGCAGCCGATGCTCCGCCGCCCACTCGAGGACGGGTTCCGCCCGCAGGTCGGCCGGCGAGAACGGCTGATAGCCGGGGTACAGCTTGACCGCACGGACCGCGAACCCGGCTCGAGACCAGGCGGCGATCGTGTCCGCGGTGTCCTTCCTCCGCCGGGTTGGGTCGACGGTGACGGACCCCAAGAGCCGCCCCTTCCCCAGCCGCTCGGCTCTACGACTCAACTCGAGCGACCGAGCCGGTGAGGCGAACTGCTCCGCGAGGTAGAGGGCGTGCGAAATTCCCGCGGCGTCCATCCGGGCGGTTAGCGCGGTCACCGCGGCGCGGAGGCCGCGTCGGGGGGCGAGGGTAGGCGCCGGCGGCGGCAGCGGAGTGAGATGAACATGCACGTCGACCGCCCCGGACGCCTGGACTCGGCGTGCAAGGGCGCCTCGACGACGCGGTCCGCTTCCTGCCAGCGGTCCGCCGAGGTCCCGCCCACTCCGCCCTCCCATCGTGCCCCGTTCCTCGGGAGTTGAGGCCGGACCCGCCCAAAGGGGTTCCGTCGGTGCGGGCTCTGTCCGGGCCCAGCGCCGGAACTGCGCTCCGCGCAGCGGCGCCGCCCCCGGTCTGAGACGGTAGCCACCCCCCCAATTGTCAGGGAAGTGATCGGTCGGTCCCGGGAGGAGATGGATAACTCGCAACCGTTGGGATTTTTATACCCGATGGAGTCTGTATTAATGCGCATCGACCGAGCGCCGATGTACGGGAGCAAGATGGGGCTCAAGCTGAGTCGAAGGAGCGTCTACGTTGGAACGGTCGTGGCACTGGTCGCGGTGCTCGCGGGCTTCGCGACAGCCGCCGCGGTCTCGGGCCTGCCGTTCTCGGGAGTGTCGGCCAACCAGAACTACGGCACGATCAGCACGGGCAACACGATCTATGCCGCATCCGGAGTCACGGTCAGTTTTGCTTTGGTCGACGGACAGTCCGTCTCCTCGACCTGCCTCACGACGGCCGCCTACTCCAGTAACGCGGCCGACATCGTCGTAAACGCTTCTGTCGGCGGCACGACCTGCTCTGAGACCAACACCTGGTACGATGTGCTCACCTTTAGCGGAGTGGCGTACACGTATCCGGGATCGGGGAGTGGCGCGACCGACAAGTTCTGGATCGCTCTGAACGGGACCCCTGCCGGGTCGCCCTTCACCATCACCGCGGGTGCGTCCGTCTCGGCTGGCGTGCTTACCATCTATATCGCGGACGGGGATTCGAACTACGCACCGCAGATCACCTCGCTCACGGTGAGCGTGTCGGGGACGTAGGGCCCGTTCGCTTCTAGCGGTCCGAAACGCCAACCCATTCCGCGGTCGCGGTGCCCCCGGAAGGGGGACCGCGACCTTGCTTGTCGGTGGCAGATCGAGCGCGAGACTCGCGCTGGGCCGGCCCTTCAAGCCGACGACGAGGCTTGGCTCGCCATGCCACTCGACCGCGGCATCGGATACCGGAGGATTGCCGCCACCCCGCCGAACGCCTTCACCAGCATGTCCCCCTCCTCGCTCTCCGTGGAGATGAGCCGGATCTCTCCCCCGGACGCCTGGACCTTGGCAAAGAGCCGTTCCACGTAGTCCGTGGAGGAGACGACGGCCGGCGCGGGCCCTCCGCACTTGGGACAGGGCGCGGCGGCGACCTTCGGAAGCTCCGACTCGGTCAGCGCCCGCCCGAACTCGTAGCCGCACGAGGCGCACCGGAACTCGACCCAGTTCTTCCGGAGGCCCTCGGAGACCAGCAGCAGGGCCACGGCGCCGGCGTCGATCGCCGCCGCGAGCTCGGTCGCCCCGTACGCGGCTAGCCCGGCGTCGGCCTTCCGGACCTCGTTGAGGAACCGCTGGACGACCTCCTTCTCCGCCACGATCTCGAGCCCGTGGATCGCCTGCGTCGCGTGGTCCACGAGCTCCTTGAGCCCGTAGTCGTCGGTGTAGCCCGTGTCGAACAGCGGCTGGACGACCTTCTGCTGGAGCTCGTAGTGGAGGAACCCCTCCTTCACGAAGAACTCCTTCGTGCCGCCCGGCCCTCCCACGAGGATCCCCTTCAGGACGTCCTTCTTCGGAAGGAACAGCTCCGTCGCGATCTCCGCGCACCGGACGAAGAAGTCGTGGGCCGCGTGCTCGATGAGGCGCTCGAACCGGTGCGCGGACTGGCCTCCGCGCCCGTGCTTCGACGGGACCTGCGACTGCTTGTTCCGAAGCACCTCGACCCGCTTCCCCCGCAGGAACCCGAACGTGGCCTCGGCGCGGTCGATCACGAGGAGCCCCCAGAGCTCGGGCTCGTGGACCATGTCGAGGAGCGGGTCCAGGTAGAACGTCGAGTCGCAGCGGTACAGGTAGGTGTTGAGCGGCTCCGGCGGCTCGACGATGAACGTCACCGGCTCGGACTTGTCCGCGCCGACGGCCTTGCTGCCCACGAAGAACGCGACGCCGTTCGCGGGCGGGGTCCGGTACTGCCGCACCCGGCCCATGATCGACTCGATCGCCCACATGACGTTCTTCCGGGTGGTCCGGCTCTTGATGTTCGAGCTCTGAGCGTACTCGTTCCGGAGGTACCCCATCACGTCGGACAGCTGCTTCCCCGGCGGGACGTACAGCGAGATCAGCTCCGTCGCGCGACCTCGCGCCGCGGCGATCTCGTCCAGCTTCCGCTGGAACGAGTAACGCGCGAGCTGCGGGTCCACGGCGGGGGCCGGGGACGCCATTCAGGCCCCCTCGGGGACGGCGAACGGCGCCTCGGCGGCCCGGGCGGGGGCGCCCGTCCCGGCGCGGCGCAGTCAGAGGAGGTGCTTCACGTGCTCGGAGATCGTCTCTTCGGGGTACGCCCCGACGATCCGGTCCACGAGCTTCCCCTGCCGGTAGAACAGGAGCGTCGGGATGCTCATGATCCCGAGCGCGCCGGCCTTGTCGCTGTTGTCGTCGGAGTTGAGCTTGCCGAAGGCGACCTTCCCCTTGTACGTCTCGGAGAGCCGGTCGATGATCGGCGACACCATCCGGCACGGGCCGCACCACGGCGCCCAGATGTCGATGACCACGGCCGCGTTCTGCTGCGTAAACTTGTCGAAGCTGGAGCTGTCGAGCGTGTTCACAGTCATTTCCCTCGCCTCGGAATCGGTACCGGAACGAGGGGTCCCGGCTTTAAACGGTTGCCGTCGCGCGGGCGTAACTGGGAGCTGGAATCCGCTTCCCAGCGTCGCGCGGAACGTTCCACGGCGGTTCCCGGCACGGGCCGGAGGATAAAGTAGGCCCGAGCCTTACGGTCCCTCGATGGGGGTCCCGTCCCCTCGGGCCGGCTCCGCCGGGCCGTCCGCGGGCGTCCCGGTATCGGTCAGCCTCCCTCCGTCGGTTCGCGCCCGCCCGCCGGTGATCCTCCGGCCGGCGACCCGGAAGGCGATTCGCCAGCGGATGCTCCGGTTCCGTCAGAACGCCCTCGACCGGATCGCGGCGCTCACCGGGGCGGCTCCGTCGAGCCTCCGGGACTACCGTCGGGAGCTCGTCGCGAGCCCGCTCCCGGACACCCTCATCCAGCGGGGCGCGGGGTTCCCGTTCACGCAGGAATTCCCCCAGGCCGCGTTGCTCTATCTCCTGGTCCGCGCGCAGCGTCCCGACCGCGTCATCGAGACCGGGGTCCGGCCCGGGTACTCGACCGCCTGGATCCTCGCGGCGCTCGAGGCGAACGGGAGCGGAGCGCTGTTCTCCCTCGGTCCGGGCCCGACGGCGCACCGCATCCAGAGCGTGCGGGACGTCGGGGTCGGCCAGTTCGTCCCTCCCGAGCTCCGGGCTCGATGGACGCTCGTCCTCGGCAATACCGAGGAGAACCTGCGGTCGCTCGTCGAGGCGCAGCGACCGATCGACCTGTTCTTCTACGACAACGGGCCCGAGGCCGCTCGCTCGCGGTTCGAGCTCCACACCGCGTGGTCCGCCCTCTCTCCGCGGGGGATCCTCCTCGCGCACCACGCCGACGCGAACCCGGTCTGGTCGGAGTTCTGCCGGGCGCAGGGGACGACGGGTTCGATCCTCGACTCCGGGCCCCCTCCGCTCGGGGCGATCGGCGTCGCCCCCGTCGCGCGCCCGGGCGCCGGCTAGCTACCGCTCCAGCTCCTCGATGAGGTGCTGGACCGCGGGCAGCACGAGCCGCTCGATCGCCGTCCGGACCGCGCGCTCGGAGCCGGGGAGAGCGAAGACCGGCTTGTCGCGCAGCAGGTACAGCCCCGCCCGGCTCAGGATCGCGAGCGGCCCCACTTCCTGGAAGCTCAGGTTCCGGTAGATCTCGCCGAAACCGTCCAGCCGCCGGGCCCCCATCGCCTCGAGGGCGTTCACCGTGAGGTCCCGGGAGCTCACGCCGGTCCCGCCGACGGTGAGCACCGCCTCGACGCCCTCCTCGCGGAGCGTCGGGTCGAGCTTGTCGCGGATGTCGGCGACGCTGTTCGCCACGAGGTCGTAATGGACCACCTTGTGGCCGGCGGACTCGAGGAGGCTCCGGGCGAGCTCCCCCGACGGGTCGTCGCCCATCGTGTGCGTGTCGGAGACGCTCAGCACGACGAAGCCAATCGCGCGCTCGCCCCCCAGATGATGCCGACCGGTCGCGGAGGGGCTCGGGGCGCTCACGTTCCATCCTCGGAGGCCGGCCGCTTCACCTTCGACACGACCCGGACGGGGCCGAGGCGAGTGTGCGGATACCCCCCGCGCGCACTTTTCTCCAGGTACTTGACCATGTCCCAGACCGTCAGGAGCGCGACGGAGGCGCCGACGAGCGCCTCCATCTCCACGCCCGTCCGCCAGACGGCCTCGGCGACCGCCTCCGCTTCCACGCCGGTCCGGCGCAGCCGGACCGTGACCGTGCTCCCCGTGAGCGGCACGGTGTGGCAGTGGGGGATCAACTCGGCCGTGCGGCGCATCGCCATGAGGCCCGCGAGCTCGGCCGCCGAGCGCGGGTCCCCCTTCTCGACCCGGCCCCGGCGGATCGCCGCGCGGCCCCGTTCCGACAGGTGGAGCTCGCCGCGGGCGACGGCGCGCCGGAACAGCATCTCCTTCCGATGGACCGGTCGCTGGGAGGTCATGCGGTCACGCCCGGCTCGCCCCGAGGAGCGCGACCTTCGCGAGGACCGACTCGAGCTGGATCCGGTCCGAGGCCCCCTGGGCCAGCCGGAAATCGACCTCCGCCAGGTAGGCGACCAGGTCGATCTTCTGCGTCGGGGGAATGGGCGGGCCCGGGTCGGCGACCACGTAGCTGTGGAGCGCTCGGAGCACGTCCTCTCCGCTGGCCCCCCGGTCGACGAACAGTCGGAACAGCTGCTCCCGGGCGCCCAGGAAGTCGCCGGAGAGCGCGGTGCGGAACAGCCGCTCGACCTCGTCGCGGAGCGGCGTGGTGATCACCTCCCGCACCGAGGTGCCGTCCACGGAGTCGCGGTACGCCGTCGCGAGCTGGAGGAGGTTGATCGCCCGGCGCAGGTCCCCCTCGCTCGCGTCGAGGATGGCGTCGAACGCCGCGGGGGCCACCTTCCGGTGCTCGGCGGAGGCGATCCGCTCCAGCTGCTGCCGGAGCACTTCGGTGGGGTACGACCGGAACCGGAACAGGGCGCAGCGGGACTGGATCGGATCGATGATGCGCGAGGAGTAGTTGCACGACAGGATGAACCGGCACGCCGTGGCGTACCGTTCCATGAGCCGGCGGAGCGACGCCTGCGCCTCGGCCGTCAGGTTGTCGGCCTCGTCCAGGAAGAGGAGTTTGAACCCGGTCCCGCCGATCGGCGCGCTCCGGGCGTACGACTTGATCGTCGTGCGGACGGTGTCGATTCCCCGCTCGTCGGAGGCATTGAGCTCCAGGAAGTTCTCGCGCCACTCGTCGCCGTACAGGTCGTGCGCGAGCGCCAGCGCGGCCGTCGTCTTGCCGGTGCCGGGCGGTCCGGCGAACAACAGGTGGGGCATCGAGCGCCGCTTCGCGTACGCGGTCAGCGCCGCGACGATCTCCGGGTGGCCGACCATCTCGGACAGCGTCCGGGGTCGGTACTTCTCCACCCAGACGATGTCCCGGACGTCGGCCGGCATGCTCCTCCCGGCCCCGGGACCGGCCCTGCCTCATAGGGGTTTTGGCGCTGAGCGGCGGTCCACCGAGACGGTTTAACCCCTCGCGGCCGTTCCGGCTCGTCGGGGACCGACCATGCGACCGCTGCTGGCCCACCTGCAGTTCCGAGGGACGATCCGGGAGCGGTCGGTCGAGCCGTACCTCCGCATCCTGAAGGGGCTGCAGACGCGGCGGAGGTTCCGCGGCGTGCTGCTCGACATCTCGAGCGGCGGAGGCGCGGAGATCCCGTCGACGGACTTCTACCTCGCCGTGAAGCGGCTCGCGGCGGTGAAGCCGGTCATCGCCTCGATCGGGTCGATCGGGGCGTCGGGCGCGTACATGGCCGCCCTCGGCGCGCGGAAGATCTTCGCCTACCCGGACTCGGCGGTCGGCTCGATCGGCGTCGTCTTCCCGCACGTCGCGGTCCGGGAGCTGCTCGGGAAGGTCGGGATCAACCTGGAGCTGCTCCACGCGGGACGCCACAAGGACGCTTACCAGGGGTACCGCGAGCTGACCGACGAGGAGCGGACGAAGCTCCAGGCGGTCGTTGCCGACAGCTACACGCACTTCGTCGAGATGGTGGCGCGCGAACGGCACCGGCCGGTGGAGGAGATCCTTCCGCTCGCGACCGGGGAGTTCTGGAGCGGCTCGCAGGCCCTCAAGCTCGGCCTCGTCGACGCGCTCGGCGACCGGGAGACCGCGCTGGACGAGCTCGCGAAGGCGACCGGCGTCCCCGCCGCCCGGACCGTTCGCGTCGTCCCGCCGCGGCCGTTCCTCGAGCGAGTGATGTCGGGCGGTGCCACGATGCTCGGGAGCCGCTTCCGGGACGGGCTCCGCGAGAGCGTCGAGGACCTCGTGCTCGACAGCCTGTACGGCGGATTCCGGTAGCCCTCGCCGCCGAGGGGCCCGCGGTCCTCTGGGGTCATGGCAACAGCTCACGTGCGCGGCACAGAGAGGGTGCTGGCCGACTCGTGCCGGGTCGCGTGTTCGCGGTTCGACGAGGTCGCTCGCCTCCGCGGGTAGACCCTGCGGCCTGCCCGCTGAGGTGGAGGCGACCTCTCCCCGCGCGTCACTTCCCGCGGGTTCCGCGGTAGCTCCGAAGGAGAGTCCAAGGCCAGCGCCCGGGCGAGGAGATTCCTCGCCGCGTTCACGTCCCGGTCGAGACGCAGACCGCACGGGCAGTCGTGCGTGCGGTCCCGGAGCGTCGGTGGAGCTCGAATCGTCACGAACGTGAAGGAGTCCGTGCGGCGGTGGGCCCGCGGATACCCGGGACGCCGCGGCCCTCGTCGTCCGTCGGCACCCGGTCGGAAGAAGGCGCGGAAGGCGAGGTCGACCCGCTGGAGCTGGTCTCGGGCGATGTCGTAGGGGAGGGAGCCCAGCCCGGCGCGGTCGTAGGCGCGCCACGCCTTGAGTCGAGCTTGCTGGTCCAAGTAGGTCCGACGCTCGTGACGGAGGCGCCAGGCGTCAGTGCGCTCCTCCACGGAGTAATTCCACAGGAAGGTGAGCTCGGAGAGCCACCGACGGAGCTCGGACTCCTGGGCGGGGAACGGGTAGAGACGATACGGGTACGAGAGGAACATCGGTCGGCAGGCGGCCGACGGTGGGACCGGCGGATGGACCCGGTACCCCTGCCGGGGGCCGGAAACGTGGGCAGATACGGGTTAAATAGCGGCCCCGCCCCTGCGTCGGACGATGGCGTCGAGCGGCCGTCAGCGCGCGTTCAGCTCCGCCGCGGGGCTGATCCAATACTACGACATGGAGGAGACCCGCGCGCTCAAGATCAACCCGTACCTGGTCATCCTCCTCGGGATCGGCGCCGCCATCTTCGTCGAGGTCCTCAACTGGAAGTTCAGCTAGGCCCGCGGCTCCGTCCGCGCGTCACGCGGCGGCCGGAGCCTCCGCCGGGCCGAGCCCCGGGAGGTACCGTCCCTCGGCGCGGAGACCCAACAGCACGACCTTCGAGTCCGGCGCCTCGTCCAGGACCCGGTACCCGACGCGCGCGGCGAGCCGCCGCGCAAACTCCCGGATCGCCGGGTGCGACGGGACATGGTCCCGGGAGAGCCGCTGGCGCGACTTCCCCATGTAGACGTACCCCTTGGGCTCGATGAACTCCGGCCGCGCGCGGAGGTCGAGCTCGGCGTACTGGTCCTCCCAGCCCAGGTTCCACCCCTGGACCAGCGTGTGCCGGACGACCCGACGGGTCGGGAGCGCCCGCACGATGTCGAGCGACTCCAGCAGCCGCGCCCAGGCGTCCGTACGGTCGTGGAGCGTCAGCTTCCGGAAGATCGCCGCGTTCGGCGCCGTCACCGAGACGTACAGCTGCGTGGGGAGCGGGTCGAGGTGCCGAAGCGCGTCCGGGTTCGTGCCGTTCGTGACGAGGAACGTCGTGATCCCCCGCGCGTGGCATAGCTCCAGGAACCGGTTCATCTTCGGGTAGAGCGTCGGCTCGCCCGTGAGCGAGATCGCGATGTGCCGGGGCTGGCGTGCCTCCTCCCACCGCGCCTCCGGGACGGACGCCTCGCCCTTGAAGCCGGACAGCATCTCGCGCTGCGCCTCCACGGAGCGGTCGAGCAGCGTCTCGGGGTCGTCGTACTCGGCCATCATCTCGTCGTTCTCCCAGCCCTGGTTCCGCCAGCAGAACCGGCAGTGGAGGTTGCACGAGTCGATCGCCGGGGACATCTGGACGCACCGGTGGCTCTCGATGCCGTAGAACCGCCCCTTGTAGCAGTCCCGCCCGTACAGGAGCGACTGACGGGTCCAGTAGCAGGTCTTGACCGCGCTGTGCCGTCCGACGAGCCGGTATCCCTGGCCCGCGAGCTCCGTCGAGAGGTCCTGGTCGCCCATCCGCGCGACCGGCGGACGGGGTCGGCCCGATTAACCCTTTGCGCGCGGCGCTGCGGGGAGGTCCGGCGCCGCGCCGGACTCGAGCTCCCGTACCACCGCTCCGAGGCGCCCCACGACCTCGTCGGCCAGGCGCTGGGCCCCCTCGGGCTCCTTCGCCTCGGCGAAGACGCGGAACAGCGGCTCCGTGCCGGAGGGCCGGAGCAGTACCCAGCCTCCCCCGCGGTACGCCTTGATCCCGTCGAGCGTGACGACCTCCGTCGCCCCGGCCGACAGCACGGCCCGCATCCGGTCCATCGCGGCCGGCCGGAGCGCGACCGGGCACGGGACCTTCCGCTTCACGAGCGTGTACGCCGGGAGCCCGGCGAGCGCCTCCCGCAGCGACACCCCCCGGCGCGCGAGCAGGTCAAGGGTCGTCGCGAGCGTCATCGCGCCGTCGCGCGCGAGATGCAGCCGGGGAAAGATGAGCCCCCCGTTCTCCTCGCCGCCGAACAGCGCGCCGCGCTCCTGCATCGCGCGCGTCACCGACGGGGAGCCCACCCGGGTGTAGACGACCTCTCCGCCCTCGGCCCGCACGACGTCCTCCACCGCCTGGGACGCGGTGACCGGGGTCACCACGACCCCCCCGTGGGCGGCGCGCACGAACTCCTGCGCCAGCCAGGCGAGCATCCGCTCGCCGGGGACGAACCGCCCCTCCGAGTCGAGGAACACCGCCCGGTCGGCGTCCCCGTCGTGCACGACCCCCAGGTCGATCTCGAGCGAGGCCGCGGTCCGGATCGTCTCCCGGAGGTTCTCCTCCGTCGGCTCCGACCGGTGGCCCGGGAAGGTGCCGTCGACCTGGCCGTTCAGCGTCGTCGTGCGGCAGCCCAGGCGCCGAAGGAGGGTCGGGCTCGTCCTCGCCGAGGCCCCGTTGCCGCAGTCGAGCAGGACGCGGAACGCCCGCCGGCGGACCGCGGGCGCGTCGACGAGCGACAGGATCCCCTGGAGGTACCGCTCGACGCCGTGCTCGTCGGCCCGTACCTCCCCGACCCGGTCGAACGGCACGTCGGCGCTCGCCTGCCGCTCCACCGCCGCCTCGATCCGTTCCTCGTCCTCGCGCGGGAGCTCGAGCCCGTCCGCGGCGATGCACTTGATCCCGTTGAACTCGGGTGGATTGTGGGAGGCGGTCACGATGACGGCGAGCTGGGCGCCGAGCGGCCGGACGCTGTACTGGATGGCGGGCGTCGGCAGGAGCCCGACCTCCACCACCGAGTGGCCGGCCGCCGCGAGCGTGCCCGAGATGATGCGGGCGAAGCTGGGGCTCGTGGTCCGCCCGTCCCAGCCGACGACCACCGGAGGACCCGGGGCGAAGGTGGCGGCGATCGCGCCCGCCACGCGCTCGACGAACGCCGCCGTCATCCGCTCGCCGACGACCTCGCGGATGCCGTTCGTCCCAAACAGGCGCACGGGTCCCGGTGGGACGGGACGCACTTAATCCCTCCGCGCGCCGGTGCGTGCGGCGGTGGACCGGCGGGGCCGGTCGGCCGACGATGACGGACCCCCGGTGGCTCGTGGACGAGATGCTCGGCCGGCTTGCCCGGTACCTGAGGTTCCTCGGCTACGACGCCGAGTACGCCCGAGGGGAGTCCGACGACGCCCTACGGCGTCGGGCCCGGGCGGAGGGCCGGATCCTGGTGACCCGCGACCGGGCGCTCGCGTCCCGGACCCCGGGGGCGGTCTGCCTCGCCTCGACGGCGATCGACGGTCAGTGGCGTGAGCTCCGCGCCCAGGTCCCGGACCTGGGTTCGGAGGTTCGGTTCGTCCGGTGCTCCCGATGCAACGGCGCCCTCCGGCCGGTGGCCGCCGACGCGCTGGACCCGTCGACGTTGCCGCGGGAGCGGTCCGACCGAGTCTCCAGCCTCCACCGCTGCGACCGGTGCGGACACGTGTACTGGGAAGGGACGCACACCGCGGCGATTCGGGAGTCCCTCCGGCGGTGGTCGGCGCCCTCGGGAGGTGGAACGGATGCGGGTTGACGTCTGGCTGTCGGGCGAAAGCCCGGCGCTCGGCCGGGCGGAGGCGCTCGCCGTCGCCGCCCTGGCCGGCGGTAGCCCCTCCCTCGACGAGGAAGGGACGCCGGACACGGTGTCGCTGGAGCTCCCCTCGTCCGAGGCCGCTCGGTGGCTCACCGACCGCGTCGCCCTCGCGCACCGCGCGGTCCGGCCGTGGGAGGAGCGCACCGAGGCGGCCCTCCGGCACCGGCTGGAACGCGAGGGAGGCTCCGTCGCCCCGGTGGCGATCCGGTGGAGGCCGGGGACGCCCGACCCCGACGGGGCCGTGGTCCGCGCGCTCGGCGCGGCCTACCGGTCGGGCGGCGGGCGCATCGGACTCGACCGGCCCGCCCGGGTCGTCTGGCTCTGGCGCTCGCCTACCGGCGAGGTACGGGCCGGCGAGGAGGTCTCGCGGGTCGACCGGGCCGCGTTCTCCCGTCGCCGGACGCCTCGGCTCCCGTTCCAGCGCCCGGTCACGCTGGCGCCGAGGCTCGCGCGCGCGCTCGTCAACCTCGCGCGGGTCCGCGCCGGGGACCGCGTCGTCGACCCGTTCGCGGGGACGGGCTCGCTGCTCGCGGAGGCGATGCTCGTCCGCGCGCGGGGGACCGGGGTCGACCGGTCCGCGTCGATGGTGCGGGGCACGCTGCGGAACCTCGAGTTCCTCGGCCTCACGGCCGACGCCCTGCGGCAGGCGGACGCGGCCGAGGCGGCCGCCGGGTTCGACGACGGGGCGTTCGACGCGCTCGTCACCGACCCCCCGTACGGCCGCGCCTCGAGCGCGCACGGGGAGCCGGTCGAGGCGCTCTGGACCCGGGCGCTGTCCGCCTGGGTCCCGAAGGTGCGCGACGGGGGTCGGGTCGCGCTCGTCTTCCCGGCCGGGTCCGGGCCCGAGCTGCCGGGGCTGGTCCGGGAACTGTCCGTCGGCGTGCGGGTGCACCGCAGCCTGACCCGGGAGTTCCGGGTGTATCGCCGGGCGGCGGCGCCGGCTCAGTAGACGGTCACCGACTGCGGCGTGGGGGGAGCCGCCCCGGACTCGTCGCACAGCTGGTGGACGGCGAGCTCGATCGTCACGCTGGCCGAGCCCGGGTTCTCGTAGGTGACGAGCACGGTGCCGCGCGCGCCGGCGGTTCCGCTCGCGTTGAGCGCGAGGTAGTCGCCCGCCGGGATCGACCAGCTGCCGACGCCGGTGAAGGAGTAGGTCGTGCCGTTCGGCAGCGCGACCGACCAGGAGGAGTTCGCGAGATACGCGGCGAGTAACGACCCGTTGAGCGGCACGGTGCGGTTGGTGCCGTTCTCGTCGACCTGGGCGATCACCTGGGTCACGTTCGCCGACACCACGTACCCGTGCGTCACGGTGTCGTGGTTCTCGACGGTGAGGTCGATCTCCGCCGCGACCGCCTGGGGGGAGCCGGGGACCGCCGTCCACGTCGGTTGCGCGAGGCCGAAGCTGTCGGACGGCGTCGAGATCGGCACGAGCACGAACCCGACGACGAGGACGACCGCGACGAGCGCGCCCAGGAGCTGCCGCCGGGTCCCGAGCCGGCTCACGTCGTCGAGCGGCGGCGGGTGACGGACGCCGAGGAGGATGATGAGCGCGGCGAACAGGAGCCAGCCCAGGTAGAGCGTGAGGATCCCGACGAGGGCGAGGAACACCACCGCCGCGTAGCTCACGAACCGGGCGCGGGTGCCGAACAGCGCGGCGAAGACGTGGCCGCCGTCCAGCTGCCCCGCCGGCAGGAGGTTGATCGAGGTGACGAGGAGCCCCACCCAGCCGGCGAGGGCGAGCGGGTGGAGGCTCACGATCTGGGCCGCGTGGGGCACGAACAGCGCGAGGAAGTAGTAGACCGCCGGGAGCCCGATGAGCAGGTCCCCGTAGTTCACGCCGAGGATCGTCGGCCCGCAGTTCGTGAGCGGCAGGACCGGGGCGTGGAGCGAGAGGAACATCCCGGCGACGGTCACCGGGATCGCGACGGCGAACCCGGCGAGCGGTCCCGCGGCCCCGATGTCGAACAGGATCTTCCGGCTCGGGATCGGCTCGCGGAGGCTGATGAACGCCCCGAAGGTGCCGAAGATGAGGTACGGCGGCGGGACCGGCAGGAAGTACGGGAGCGACGCCTCGACGTGGTGGTGGCGGGCGACCAGGTAGTGCGCGAGCTCGTGCAGCCCCAGGATCGCGAGCAGCGGGGCGGCGAAGTAGAGCCCCCCGTTCACGAAGTCGCCCACGCTCAGCGTCGCCACCCCGACGTACGACATCCAGAGGAACGCCCCGGCGAACGAGGCCGAGACGACCGTCGCGCACAGGAGCCCCAGGTTCACCCAGAATCCCCAGGTGGTCCGCGCCGGCCGTCGGACGATCTCGACCAGGTACTCGCCCTGCTGCTGGCGGATCTGGGGCACGTAGAACTTGGGCCAGAGCGACCGGCGGAGGTCGTCGAACTTCCGCTCGAGCGTCGCCGGGTCGGCCGTCACGAGCAGCACGAGCGAGGTCGGGGTGACCCGCGTCTCGTAGACGGGAAAGTACCGGGAGACCTCGGTCCGGAGCCAGTCGATCTCCGGCCCCGGGGGCGGCGGAGGAGGGATCAGACGGACCCCCTCCTACGGGGCGCCCTTGCGGGCGGCCTGCTGCGCCTTCTTCGAGCGCTCCTTGGCGGTGTAGCCGGTGAGCGTCTCGAGGAAGCGGTTGTACCGCCGGATCGTCTCGGCGGCGACGTCGTTCGGGACCTTCGGGTTCATCCGGACGTCGACGACCAGCTGGCCCCCCCGGGAGCTCGCGACGAGGGACTCGAGCGCCCCGTACTCGATCGACACGGCGTCCCCCGCGCGGGCCGCCGCGCCGAACTCGGCCCGGCCGACGGCCGCGATCCGGTCGGCGGTCAGCTGCGCGCGGAGCGCCGGTCGGACGGCGTAGTTCCCCACGGTCGGTGGACCCACCCGCCGAGCATAACGTTTGAGCCGGCGCTCAGACGGTCTCGATCTCGAAGAGCGTCCGGTGGCCCCGAAGGAGCCGGGTCACCTCGTCGCTCAGGTCGTCCAGCTGGTCCGGGGTCGCCGAGCCCTGCCAGTCGTAGACGAAGTCGTAGTTGCCCTGCGTCGGAGCGAAGCCGAAGCCGCGGAGCCGGTCCGCGACCTCGGTCGGCTTCGCGCCCTCGCTGTGGAAGCTGACGCGGAGGTACGTCTCCATCGCGCGGGGACCGGCGCGGCCGCGATTAAGCCTTCCGGCGGGCCCGTCGCCGGCCCGCGCGGTCGATCGTCCCCGCGCGGATGCGGCGCGAGGCGATCGGGCGGCCGTCCGCGGCGCGGACCGTGGGGACGACCGCGACCGCGAGCGGCGGCAGGCCCCGTCGCCGACGCTCGGTCCGGATCGCGCGGAGCGCGGTACGCGTCTCGTCCGACACCACGAGGAGGTCCGGGCCGGGCTCGACCGACGCGCCCCACGGGTCGTGGAGCGCGACGATCGACCAGCGTCGGGCGGGCCAATGAGCGCTCAGGAAGCGCGCCAGCCGGCGCCGCCGCGTGGCGTACGGCTCGATCCGGTCGGGCCACGGCTTCGGATGGGCCCGGAGGAACGCCGCCGTCGTGAGGCCGATCCGGACCCGCTCGGCGCGGGCGAAGGCGGCCGCGAGCAGCGCCGCGTGCCCGCGGTGCAGGTGGTCGAAGGTGCCGCCGAGGATCGCGACCCCGTGCCTCCGCCGGCCCGCCACGGGGGGACCCTCCTCCGCGCGCCCCTTACGGGGCGCTGGAGGACCGCCGCGCGGCGCGTCGGCGGCTCGCCGCGTCCTCCGGCGGGTCCTCGTCGGGGTCGTCCAGCGACGTCCCCCGCGCGGCGCGGCTCAGCGAGGCGAGCTGCTCCAGGTCCCGGTCGACGTCGGCCGACCGGCTCGCCGGCTCCCGGACCCGGACCGCCCCGGGGGCGGGCCCGCTCCGTCGGTCCTCGGTCATCTGCGACAGCTGGCGCACGAGCGTGAGCCAGACGCGGCCCTGGTTGGCGATCGACCCCTCGACCCGGTCGCGGATCTCCCGCGTCCGCTCGGTGAGCTCGGTCTCGAGCCGCCGGATGTCCTGCGAGAACTCCCGCCGGAGCTCGGCGTACTTGAGCTCGGTCTCGGCCGGGCCGGCGGCCCCCCGCTCGAGCTCGGAGATCCGGGTCCACGACTTCCGCACCACCGGGACGAGCCGGTCGGTGAGGACGACGATCCGCCGGTCGATCTCGTCGAGCTCGGCGCGGAGCGCGTCGTCGAGCCGCGTCGCCTCCCGGTTCCGGTCGGCGACCTCCTGGACGAGGGCCTCGAGCCGGCCCACGACGTCGCTGTGCTCCCGCGCGAACCGCTCCTCGGCGGCCATCGCGCGGAGGTCCATCAGGTGCTGCATCTCGTTGCGGAACGCCTCCGCGCTGCGCTGGAACTGCTCGCGCGTCGCCTTCTCGACGAACGCCACGTCCGGTATCCGGGCGATCGCCGCCTCGGTCTCCCCCTTGAGGCGGGCCAGGAGCTCGAGGTACTTCTCGCGCTCCCGGTCCAGGCTCTCGGTCCGCTTCTGGTCGGCGTACGACTGGAGCCGCACCTGGAGGTCGGCGACGGCGTGCATCTCCGCCTCCCGGAGCTCCTCCATCTTCGAGTCCGCCTTGCGGTCGATGCGCCCCTCGAGCTGCGCGAGCTGCTCCTCCGCGCGCGCCGTCGCGCGCGCCTCGGCCTCCCGGAGCGTGGCCTGGACCCGCTCCTGCACCTCGCGGGCGCGCCCGTCGACGAGCAGCGAGAGCCGCCGCTCGGTCTCCTGGGCCTCCTTGCCGTGGCGCTGGTCGGCGGCGGCCAGCCGCTGGTCGACGAGCGCGGTGAGCCGCCGCTCGAGCTCCCCCCGGCCGGACTGCTCCCGGTCCTGCGACTCCCGGAAGTGGAGGTCGAGCTGCGCCATCATCGCGCCCCGGAGGTCGGTCTCCGACGCGGCGGCGCGCTTCTTCACGTCCGCCATCGCGTCGCCCAGCTGGGCCTGCAGCTGGCCCTTCGCCGCCTCCGAGGCGGTGCGCACCGCCTCGGCGGACCGGTCCCGCACCTCCTTGAGCTTCGTCTCGAGCAGCGTGCGGACGCTCCGGTCGAACTCCTGGGCGACCAGCGCCCGGAGGTCGGCGCGGACGCGCTCCTCGCTCTGCGCCACGCGGCTCGTCGAGTCCTGGCCCAGCCGGGCCTCGAGCTCGGCCGCGCGGGCGAGGAGGCGGTCGGTGAGCGCCGTGAGCGCCTGCTGCTGCTGGCCGCTCCAGTCGGCCATCCGGCGCTCGAGCCCGGACTTCACCTCCTGGATCGTCGCGGCGTCGCGGGCGGCCTGGTCGGCGAGGGCCGGGGTGAGCCGCTCCTTGACGGCGGCGTCGACCTGCCGGCCGTCGAGCCCGGTCGGGGCCGGGGGAGGCGGAAGCGCCTGGAGCCGCGCCTCGACGAGCTGGGAGAACTGCGACAGGAGCCGCTCCTCGAACGCCGCGCTCCACGCGGCGGACGGGGGCGCCGTGGCCGCGGCGAGCCGCTCGTCGAGGTACCGGAGGATGTCCGCCTCGACGACGCGACGCAGCGCCATCGCATCGGCGATCGGCCCGCCGTCCGGGGCCCGGCCGGCGGGACCCGCCCGGTCGGCCGCCGGCAACAGGGACGGGTCGTCCTTCACCGAGACCGGCACGGACTCGACCTTCGCGCCGCGCGCCGCGGGGACCGGGGCCGGTCCGCCGCGCTGGAGCCACGGCGGGAGCTGGCCGGCCGCCGGGCTCTCCACCGGGGGCGGCGCCGGGGCGGGCGGGAGGTCGCCGACGGCGATCTCCTCCGCCGGCTCCTCGCCGGCGTGGGCCTGGAGATACTCCTGCGCGCGACGGGACAGCTCCGGCGAGAGGTCGAGCCGGCGGCCCCGCGGCTTCTGGAGGAGCAGGGCCGCGCTCTCCATCGCCGTCGAGAGCCGCCACATCTCCTTGCGGCGGTCCTTCCCGCCCTGGCGCTCCGGGTCGGCGAGCCGCTGGCGGAGCGTCCGCAGCTCGACCCGGTCGACGCGCTCGGTGACCGGCGCGAGCTTCGCGAGCGCGTGGTCGCGGACGTACTGCACGATCAGCGGAGCCGACTCCTTCCCGCGCCCGCCGGAGCCCGGGACCCCGTCGGCGACGTCGTAGAGCGTCACCGGCGCCTCGAGCCAGCTCTGGACCCGCTTGCGGTACCGCTCGCCGGTCGCCTCCCCCTTCGGCACCCGGAGGACGCCGAGCGCGAGCGGGATCTGCTCGGAGAACTCGGCGAAGTTCACCTTCGGGGCCGGCAGGAAGTACGGGAAGGCGAGCACCGCCCCGAGGGCGAGCAGCGACGCCGGCAGGAGCCGGACGTACTCCAGCACCGCCTCCATCGCGGCCTCCCAGTCGTCCCCGCAGATCGCGACCACCGGCTCGGTCGAGCCCCGGTGGAACAGGAACCCCTCGCCGAGCAGCGAGACGAGCCGGGGGTCGGGGGACGGGACCGGGCGGCGTTCCTGGCGGCCGCCCGCCATCGACTCGTACCAGCGGAGCACGGCCTCCCCGAAGCTCGGGGCGGCGAGGAGCCGGCCCGTGTCGAGGACGAGCGCCTTCATCCCGAGGCGCGGCCGGTCCTCGGTGGAGAGGAACATCCGGCCGAGGCACGTGTAGGTGCCGCCGTACGCCGGGAACAGGAACAGGTTCCGGTAGTAGGAGAGCGGCAGCGCCGGGTCCGGGTCCCAGTAGTCCTGGGTGTCGGCGACGTTGATCGCGAGGTTGCCGACGATCCGGATCGCCTCCATCGTCTCGCGGTAGCCGGGGAAGTCGTCCGGGAGGGCCGTGTAGCCGGGGCTCTCGGCCTCGTTGTCGACCTGCCGGCACCAGACCACGGCGACCGGCTCGGTCGAGCCGGCGACGACCCCCCCGGGGTCGGCCCCGCGCGCGTCGTCGGCCATCAGTCGCCCCGGCGCGCGGGCTCCTTCGCCAGCAGGCGCTCGCAGATCCGGGCGAGCGGCAGCGGGGTGTTGACCATCACGGGGACGCCGCCGGCCGCCGGCGGCGAGGCGGGGGGACCGTCGGCCGCCGGCTCGACGGTGCCCGAGTCGGTCCACAGGAGCGGGCGCCCTTCGCCGGTCGACACGGCCGAGGAGACGAGGAAGACGTCCTCCTTCGTGGAGATCGCCTGGCCCTGCTGCGCCATGAGGATCGTGCCCATCCCGGCGCCGTCGCGCCGGACGAGGAAGTCCTGGGAGTCGAACGCGCTCTGGTAGGTGCGGTCGCGGAGCACCCGGTCGACCTCCCCGTAGAACTCCTTCAGCAGGTCGGCCTTGGACACCGCGACGACGAGTGGCACGTTCCGCGCCCGCACGTACCGGAACACCCCGCGGGCCAGGTTGACCTGCTGGGCCTGGTCGCGGAGCGACGGGAGGGCGGGGGACAGGAGGAGGATGATGCCGTCCGCTTCGTGGACGAACCGGCCCAGCAGCGTCAGCCCCCGGCGCCAGAGCTCCTGGCGGTCCGGCCGCCACGTGTCGAAGTGCGGGATCACCCGGCAGTTCTTGTCGTCGACCTGCCCGTCGGCGGAGGAGAGCCACAGCCGGTCGTAGGTGAAGTAGTCGGAGATGATCCCGCCCGCCTCGTCGATCGTGTGGAGGATCATCGGCCGCGAGCCGGGGGCGGCGGGGTCCGGGCTCCCGAAGCGGAAGCGCATCTTCATCTCGACGAACTGGTTGAACTTCGTCGGGAGCGGGTACTTCGTGAGCACCCCCTGCTCGTCGCGCGACGCGGCGAGCTCGACCCACAGCTTCTTCGGGTCCTCCATCGGGCGGTTCACGTAGTAGCGCGTCGTCGCCTCGAGGCTCCCCTCCGGGTCCGTGGGGTCGGTCGTCTCGTACGTCGTCTCCTCGAGGATCACGTCGGTCTCGAGGTCGCCGTAGATCGGGATCGTCCGGGCGTCCGGGCGGCTCGGCACGTAGGTGATCGGCAGGTTGAGCCCGAAATGGCCGGAGAGGAAGCGGAAGTACGTCGTCTTCCCGGAGGCCGGGATCCCGACCACCGCGATCCGGGCCGTCGCCGCCTCGGGCCCCTTCGCGTCGGCCTTCCGCGGGGCGCCCTTCACCCGGGTCTTCGGGGTCGTCTTGACCGTCATCGCTCTGCCCGACCCCCCCCCGCTCAGCGCATCTCCGCGAGGCAGATCTCCATGAACTCGAGCGCCCCGTCGACGGTCGTGTCCCGGCCCACGTTCTTCAGCCGGGTGTCCTGGAGGAGGCCGAACAGCTCCTCGACGGACTTCTCGTGCTGGATCGCCCCCTCGGCGAGCCCGCCGTCCGGGCTCCCCACGCGGGCGAGTTCGTAGGTCGTCCTCAGCTCGAGGAGCTTCTCGAAGATCTGCTCGAGCTGTCCGGCCATCGACGGCTCGCGGCGCCGGAGGCGGCTCTCGGTGTCGTCCATGAAGCGGACCAGCGTCTCGGTCTCCGGGTCGTTCTGGATGCGGGCCTGCAGGAGCGCGAGCCGCCGGCCGATCCGACCCCGCGCGTCCGGCGGGAGCCG
This sequence comes from Thermoplasmata archaeon, assembly GCA_030037265.1. Taxonomy (GTDB): domain Archaea; phylum Thermoplasmatota; class Thermoplasmata; order Lutacidiplasmatales; family UBA184; genus JAKIWV01. The sequence continues at coordinate 19,491 of JASHRQ010000054.1, forward strand.
ATCCGCCTCGACCCAGGCGTGGAGCAGCGAGCGCGCCGACTCGACCACCTCGCCCCGGGCGTAGTGGATCCGGGCCTCCCAGTAGTACCGGGTGAGCGCCGGCAGGAGCGACTGGGCTCGGAACAGCCGCTGCATCGCGGTCGCGTAGTCGCGCTGGACGAACGCCTCGACGATCTCGCCGAGCGGGCCGTACCGGTCCTTGAGGTGCGGGGGGACCACGCCGCCCTGGACCTCGAGCACGTCCACCTCGGACGGCAGCGGGCCGGAGCCGACGCCGTCGTCCGGCGACGCCGGGAGGTCGCTCCGGTGGTGCAGCTGGGTGACCGTCGCGTGGGCCTGGGGAGCCTTGAGCGCTCGGGCCGCCTTCGCCGCGTGCTCCGCGAGCTCCTCGGGGTGGAGCTCCTCGAGCGGTCGGGACGTCTCGTACCCGACGTCGATGAAGGCGCTCACCATCTGCGCGAACAGGTCGGTGCTCGTGACGACCTCCTGGTAGGACACCTGGGCGGGGATCCCCTGCCCCTGCGCCCGGCCCCGGAGCTCGCTCACGACGCTGTTCATCTGGTCCGCGTCGACCCCCTTATCGCGCTCGGTCCCGGCGCCGATCCCGATGACCCGCAGCGTGAGCCGGGAGCCGGACGGGAGGACATACGGCACCAGGTCCTGGCGCGCGCTCGTCTCGGGCGTCAACGGCCGTCCCGTCGGGGCGCGGAACCGCCCGGAGGCGTTGTCCCAGCCGTCGGTGACGAGGACGAGGGTGCCCGAGACCTCGCCGGACGGCGTCCGCAGGAGGTCCGCGCCGAGCGCGAGCCCGTCCCAGATCGCGGAGCGGCCGTTCGGCGTCAGCATCGAGATGAGGCTCTCGATGTACGGCAGGTTCTCGCGGTGGATCTCCGTGAGCGGCACCGCCACCCGGACGACGTCGGTGAACGTCACGAGACCGAACGACGCGCCGGACGACTCGGCGTTCTCGAGGATCCGGTACACCGCCGTGCGGGCGACCTCGATCTTCCGACGCTCCCCCTGGAGGCCCGTGGGGTCCGGGAGCGGCGCGAGCATGCTCTTCGACAGGTCGAGGACGAGGACGTGGCGCAGCGGCTCGGGGACCGCCTCGGCGGGTGGCGGACGGGCTTCCACCATGCTCACCGCTGTTCACCCGTCCGGCCGTCCGGGCCGCCGCCGACGAGGCGCCGCGCGACCGCGTCCCGGCAACCCGGACACTTCTCGTTTTAGGCCTCGAAAGCTATAAGGAACTTTTCCCACGGGCCGGCCCGTCGCGGACGCTCCGGCTCGCCGGTAATCCGTCGCGCCGCCGTGCGCGGCCCGTGCGCGGGTAAGGTTATAAGTGGTACCCGGGTCCGAGCGCCCCGCATGGGGAGCATCCGCCAGACGTACATCAAGCGCGTCGCCATCGACCTCATCCGGCACTATCCGGCCGAATTCACGGGCGACTTCGCCCACAACAAGGAGAAGGTGCTCGAGCTGACCGACCTGCGCGTCGAGGCCGACGGCCAGCGCCGGGTCACCTACAAGCGGCTCGCGAACCGGATCGCCGGCTACTGCACCCGGTACATGAAGCGGCGCCGGGCCACCTAGGACGGGCCGGCGGTGCCCCGGGCCGCTCCGCCCTCGGTCGTCGACTTCCTGGAGGCGGAACGGGAGTTCCGTGGGTGGACGGGCCGGGTACGCCGCGTGACGGGCGCCCGGGTCGTGACGAGCCCTCAGTTCCGCGACCTCCTCGTCGCGAACCAGGTGCTGGTCGGGGCGACGGACGCCCCGGTCGGCTGGGAGGAGATCGAGCGCGAGGCCGAGCCCGCGTTCCGGGCGCTGGGCGTCCGCGGCCGTCGGGCGATGCTGTTCGGCGACGAGGTCGACCGACGCCTCGGCCCGTCGCTGCGGGCGCGGGGGTTCCGGGAGCGCGCGCTCCGGCTCCTGACGTACCGGGGCTACGCGTCCGTCGCCCCGCGACCGGACGTCCCGGTCCGGTGGGTCGACCCGTTCCTCTGGCCGGCGCTGTTCGCCCTCCGGTACCGCATCGAGGAGGAGGCGCACGGCCCGGGGCGGGAGGCGTCCGAGCGGACGAGCCTCTACTCGAGCCGGGCGGACTCGGCCTGGCGCCGGTCGTACGCGGCGACGTTCGGCCCCGAGATGGCCGGCTCGTGCGACGTGGTGCGGATCGGTTCGATCGCCCAGGTCGCCGGCGTGCAGACCGCGCCGGAGTGGCGCGGGCAGGGGATCGCCACCGCCGTCGTGAGCCGCGCCGTCGAGGAGACGCTGCGGGAACCGGTCCGCGGGATCTACCTCACGACCCCCACGGCGGCGCTCGCGGACCAGCTGTACGCCCCCCTGGGGTTCGCGCCGGCCGCCACGGTCGCGATCTACGAGCGCGCGGCGACGGGGCCGGGCTGACCGGACCCGGTCAGTCGAAGATCTGGAATCCTTCCTGGAGGTGCGCGATCTCGACCGGCGTCGTCGGCGAGCCGACGAGCAGCGCGCGGGAGTTCGCGACGACGCACGCGCCGACGATCGGCACGCCGAAGTTCGCCGTCGACCGGTGCGCCGGCACCTGGAGCGTCTCGGCGATCACCTGGAGCTCGGTCTCGGTCGTCCGGGGGTGGACGACCACGCCGCGGTTCGTCGCCGCTCCGGCCATGCCGACGGTGCCCAGCCCGGCGACCGTCCCCCGGCGGGCCGGCACCCGGAGCGCCTCGGCGACCGACGCGACCTCGACGTCGGTGAGCGACGGGTGGACGACCGCCCCCCGGTCGTTCGCGAGCACGTTGTTGCCGAGCGCGTTCTGCCGGGCCTTCACCACCGACACCGGGACCGCGGCCTCCAGCCGCCGGCGCTCGGCGTCGTCGACCTCCTCCCCGACGACCGCGCCGAACGAGTTCCAGGCGAGCAGGGCGCCGACGATCTCCGAGTCGAGGACCGTCGACCGGATCGCGGGGACGCCGAACATCCGCTCGACCTCCCGCGCGACCGTCGGCGGCGCCGACGGAGGGACGATCGCGCCGCGGTCGCTCACGCGCAGGCAGACCCCGAGGTAGGGGCTCCCCGCGATCGAGACGCGGCTAACCGGCACCCGGCCGCTCCGTGGGGGGGGCGCGGCTCTCGTCTTCCGCCAGGTCGACCTCGACGAGCCCGTCCTCGAACCGTATCGCCTTGACGCGGACCCTCGCCGGGGGATGCTGAGCCCCCCGGCTCCACAGGAAGGTGTTGAGCCTCGGGTCGATCCAGATGTCCTCCGGCGCGCCCTTCATGTGGCGCTGCATGAACCGACGGACGGTGAGCAGCGCGTGCCCCGCGCGACGGTGCCGGGCGGGCCGGTGCCGGCTCGCCCGCAGCGGGATGACGAACTCGCGCTCGAGCTCCTCGGTCCGGGGCCGATCCGTCTCCCGCACCATCGACCGACCTCAGAGGTGCAGGTGGCCCCGCCGCCAGCTCCGGCGCTTCGGGTGGCGGCTCACCGCCCGGTTCGTCCGCTGGATCACCCAGGCCGGAACCCGGCGGTTGCTCTTCACGGCGCGGATGAGCCGGATCTTCCGCGCGAGGCTCTTACGACGGTTCGGCATGCGGACTCCGTTCGGACGCGTCCCTCACCGACGGGTGATCTTGATCTCGCGTCGTTCGGGCATCAGCCGCTCCAGCAGCGCGCGCAGCGTCGCGTCGTCGATCTGCCGGGCCACCCGCCCCGAGGCGGCGAGCGACAGAATCTGCTGTTCGATCGCCGCGGCCACGTCCGGCTTCGCCAGCCGGATGCGGGCGAGGCGCTCCCGGGCCTCGGGCGTGAGGAGCCGGCGCAGCACCTCGAACCGCTCGGCCTCCCGCCGCTCGGCCTCGGCGCGCTGCTGCGCCTGGACGAGCTCGGGCGGCGCCCGAGCCTGCATCTCCTGAACCTCGCGGAGCCGGCGCTGGCGAAGCGCCTCCAGCTCCGCGTCCTCTTCGGTCGGCATGGCCGGGTGATCCTCTCGCGGTGCTCCCGATCGGTCAGAGGTACTTGGCGAGCGCGGGGTTCTGCCCCGCGAGGCCCTTGAGCAGATCCCTCGACACCTGGTCGAGGAGGCGGTGGCCCTCCGGCGTGAGCGTCCGGCCCCCGCTCTTCCGCTTCTGCACGAGCCCCGCGCCCTCGAGCTGCTGGAGCACTTCCCGCACCACCGACCCGGAACCACTCCGGGCGTGATACGGGGCGGAGCCTCGGTCCCGTCGCCCTCCGTACTCCGACGCGAGGCGGTGGACCCCCGAGGACCCATGGAGCGCGAGCTTCCGGAGCACGGAAGCACCCCGGAGGTACCACCAGCCCGGCTGGACCGGCGCCCGCTGGGTGTGCACCCCGGTGCGGACGAACGGGGCCCATTCCGGTGGCCGCATCGCCTGACGGGACTCGAGCTCCTTCGCGAGCCGCGGGAGGAGCGTCGCCGCGGGCACATCGGTCGGATGGGACATGCGGGGCGCGCCACTCGGCCGCTCTATTTAAACCCGGCACCTCGTACCGCCGGCGAATGTCGCCGACACGCGGCGTGGCGCTGATCCTGGCGGCCGGGGCGTCGAGCCGGCTCGGCGGAGAGCCGAAGTCGCTCCTCCCCGTCGGGCCGGAGCGCGCGGTGGAACGACTGGTCCGCGTGGCCCGCGAGTCCGGCTGGGAACCGACGGTGGTCGTGGGGGCCCACGCCGACCGGGTCGAACCGGTGGCGCGGACCGCCGGGGCCCGGGTGGCGCGGAACGACGGTTGGGCCCTCGGCCGGACGAGCTCGGTCCACGCCGGACTTCTCGCCGTCGGGACGGACCGGCCCGTGCTGCTCTGGCCGGTCGACCATCCGTTCGTCCAAGCTAAGACCATCTTCCACCTAGCTAACGCTGCCGAAAGGGACGCCATGGGCGTATGGTTCATCCCGACGTTCGAGGACCGGGGCGGCCATCCCGTGCTCCTCGCGCCGCCCGGACTCGGGCGGGTGATGGCGCTGGGGCCGGAGGAGCCGCTCCGTCACCTGCTGCCGGAGCTGGGACCTCAGGTGGTCCGGCTCCCGGTCGACGATCCGGGGGTCCTCCGGAACGTCGATACGTGGGAGGAGTACCGGGCCGGCCTCGCGGAGTGGGCGGAGCGGGGGGACTGAGCGTGGACCGGCGCCTCGTGCGGGAAGCGCTCCGGCTGATGGACCGGCACGAGCCGTTCGTTCGCGCTACGGTCGTGAAGGGCGTGGGCTCCGTCCCGGGAAAGGTGGGCGCGTCGATGCTCCTCCGGTCGGACGGCTCGTTCGTGGGCACCGTGGGCGGTGCGGGGCTCGAGGAGCGCGTGAAGGAGCTCGCCCGCACCGCGTTCGCGGAGCGGACGAGCGACCTGTACCACTTCGACCTGGCCGCGTGGAAGCCCGGCGGACTGCCGAGCCTCTGCGGGGGTTCCGTCGAGGTCGCCGTGGAGTACGTTCCCGGGCGGCCCAACCTCCTCCTGTGGGGCGGCGGTCACGTCGCCCAGGCGCTCGCGGATCTCCTGGGACCGCTCGAGTACGACTACTCGGTCGCCGACGACCGGCCGGAGTGGGTCGGGGCCGACCGGTTCCCCCGGGCGGACCGACGCGAGGTCGTCCAGCCGAAGGAGGTCTGGTCGGTCTTCGCGCCCGGGGAGTTCTCCCATCTCTACCTGCTCGGCTACGACGCGGCGAAGGACACCGAGCTCCTCGCCGACTCGCTCCCCCGGTTCCGGGGCTACGTCGGCCTCATCTCGAGCGCTCCCAAACGGACGCACATCTTCGCGGAGCTCCGGCGGCGCGGCCTCGCTCCCGCCGAGGTCGAGCGCGTGCGGGCCCCGATCGGACTCCCCATCGGGGCCGAGAGCCCGGCCGAGATCGCGGTGAGCATCGTCGCGGAGATCGTGCGCGACCTCCGGCAGGCCCCCGCCCCCGAGGCGGCGCACCGACCGGTCGCCTCGGACGCTCCCCCGGAGGGCCCGACGCCGTGACGAGCCAGCCGATCCTCCGGCTCCGGATCAACGGCCAGCCCGTCGAGACGCCCGCGCCCCCGGAGCGGATCCTGCTCGACCTGCTGCGGGAGGACCTCCGGCTCACCGGGACCAAGCGCGGGTGCGACCTCGGCACCTGCGGCTGCTGTACCGTGCTCCTCGACGGCCGGCCGACGCTGTCGTGCCTCACGCTCGCCCACCTCGCCGAGGGCCGGGAGATCACGACGATCGAGGGGGTGTCCACCGGCACCGCGCTCCATCCGGTCCAGCGCGCGTTCGTCGACCTCGGCGCCACGCAGTGCGGGTTCTGCACCCCGGGATTCGTGCTGACCGCCGTGGCGCTGCTCCGGGAGCGGCCGCGGCCGACCCGCGACCAGGTGGTCGAGGCGATCGCGGGGAATCTCTGCCGGTGCACCGGGTACACGAAGATCATTGAGGCGATCGAGGCCGCCGCCCGCGCGGCGCCGGGCTGAGATGGCGATCCGGACCGAGCCGTCGGAGCCGTTCCGGCTCCTGGGCCAGAAGATCCCGTACATCGAAGGGCCGATGAAGGTCACCGGCCGCGCCGAGTACACGGACGACATCCACCGGCCGGGGATGCTGGTGGGAAAGCTCCTCCGGAGCCCGTGGCCGCACGCCCGGCTCCGCCGGGTGAACGTGGAGCGCGCCCGCGCGGTGCCGGGGGTCTACGCAGTGCTGACGGGCGAGCGGTACCCGACGCCGTTCGGCGTCCTCCCGATCACGCGCGACGAGACCGCGATCGCCGTCGACCGGGCGCGGTACATCGGCGACATCGTCGCCGCCGTCGCGGCGCGCGACGAGCGGACGGCCGAGCGGGCGCTCGCGGCGGTCGAGTTCGAGGTCGACGCGCTGCCGGAATACTCGGACCCCCGGGTCGGACGCGTCCCCGTCGAGGCGCCGATCCACGCGGCGGGCCTGCGGGGGTCGAACCTGCAGAAGGAGGTGCTGCAGGAGTTCGGCGCCGTCGACGCGGCGTTCCAGTCGGCGGCGGCGGTCGTCGAGGTGCGCGCCTCCTTCGCCGGGGTGACGCACGCCTTCACCGAGCCGCACTGCACCGTCGCGGAGGCGACGCCGGACGGGCGCCTTACCGTCTGGAGCGCGACCCAGGTGCCGCACTACCTCCACCGCGCGCTGTCGGAGGTGCTGGGGATGCCGATGCACCGCATCCGGGTCGTGAAGCCGGAGATCGGCGGGGCGTTCGGCGGGAAGTCCGACCCCCTGCCGCACGAGATCGCCTGCGCGGCGCTCGCCCTCGAGTGCGGCCGGCCCGTGAAGATCCTGTTCGACCGCGAGGAGGTGTTCTACACGAACCACGGCCGGCACCCGACGTACAACGTGGTGCGCGTCGCCGCCTCCGCGGAGGGCCAGCTGCGGGGGTACGACATCGAGGCGGTCATCGAGGGGGGCGCCTGGAGCTCGTTCGGCACCGTCACCACCTACTACAACGGCGTGATGGCGATGGGGCCGTACGCGGTCCCGAACTTCCGGTACAAGGGCCAGCGGGTGTTCACGAACCGCCCGCCGTCCGGGGCGATGCGGGCGCACGGCGGCACGAACATCCGCTACTCCGTCGAGGTGGCGCTGGACGAGCTCGCCGAGCAGCTCGACCTCGACCCGTTCGAGCTCCGGCGGCGCAACGCGCTCCGGCCGAACTCGGTCACCGTGAACCAGTTCCGCATCACGTCGACCTCCTTCCGCAAGTGCCTCGCCGCCGCGCGGGACCGGAGCGGCTGGGAGGAGAAGTTCCGGAAGCTGCCGTTCGGCGAGGGGGTCGGGCTCGGCTGCGGGTTCTACATCTCCGGGTCGAACAGCCCGATCCACTTCACGCCGAAGATGCCGCAGTGCACCGTCCACCTCAAGGCGGACATGGACGGAGGGATCGCGGTCCACTGCATGCAGGCCGACATCGGCCAGGGGTCGAACACGCTGCTCGCCGCGATCGTCGCGGAGGTGGTCGGCGTGGAGCTCGACCGCGTGCACGTGACCCCGGTCGACTCCGACATCACGCCGGTCGACATCGGGAGCTACTCGAGCCGGGTGACGTTCATGATGGGCAACGCGGCGCGGAAGGCGGCCGAGGCGATGCGCGACCGGCTCCTGGACGCCGCGCACGACCTGACGGGGTACCCGCGCGAGCTCCTCCACGTCGGGCTCGAGCGCTACGAGGTCGCGCACCGGCCCGAGCTTGGCGTGTCGTACCTGGACGCGCTCCACCGGGCGATGGAGTCGGGGGGCGCGCTCCAGACGACCGGCGCCTACACCTCGCCCCCGATGGGCGGCACCTTCAAGGGCGCGCGGGCCGGCACCGCCCCGGCCTACTCGTTCGCGGCGTACGTGGCCCAGGTGCGCGTGGACGCCGAGACCGGCATCTACCGCGTACTGAAGGTGTGGGCCGCGTTCGACTGCGGACGCCCGCTGAACCGCCTCGCCGTGGAGGGGCAGATCGAGGGGTCGATCCACATGGGGCTGGGGCAGCTGATGGGGGAGGCGATGGAGTACCGCGGCACCCGGCTCATGAACCCGGCGCTGCTCGACTACAAGATCCCGATGCCCCAGCAGATGCCCGAGGTGGAGTGCCTCCTGGTCGGGGACGACGACCCGGAGGGCCCGTTCGGCGCGAAGGAGGCCGGCGAGGGCCCGCTCGTCGCGACGCTCCCCGCCGTCGCGAACGCGATCTACGACGCGGTGGGCGTCCGGTGCTACGACCTCCCGGTCACGCCGGACCGGCTCCTGAAGGCGATCGACCGGCGCCGTGCCGCCGGGACGCCCTGGAAGGACCACTGACGGGGCGGCGGCGATGCATCTCGAGCCGTTCGAGCTCCACCGGCCGACCTCCGTCGAGGAGGCGGCCGGCCTCGCGCGGACCCACGCGGGCCGGTGCGACTTCCTCGCGGGCGGAACCGACCTGCTCCCGAACTACAAGATGCACATCAACCTCCGGCCCCACCTGATCTCGCTCGACCGCGTGGGCGAGATGACCCACCGGGAGGGCGGCCGCGTCGGCGCGATGACCCGGCTCGCGGAGCTCGAGCGGGACGCCGCGTTCGCGCGGGACTACCCGGGGGTCGCGGAGGCCGCCCGCCAGGTCGCGACGCCGCTCGTGCGCGCGAGCGCGACCGTCGGGGGGAACCTGCTCGTCGAGACCCGCTGCTTCTTCTTCAACCAGAGCCAGTTCTGGCGGGCGAGCCTCGGCTTCTGCCTCAAGGCCGACGGCGACCGGTGCCACGTGGTGCCGCAGAAGGCGGTCTGCTACGCCACCTTCTCCGGCGACCTCGCGCCCGCGCTCATGGTCGTGGGCGCCGAGGTCGAGGTGGCCGGCCCGGACGGCCGCCGCCGGTTCCCGGTGGGGGCGCTGTACGACGCCGCGGGCGACGGGATCCGTCGGGTGACGCTCGCGCCCGGCGAGGTCGTGGTGGCGGTCCACCTGCCGGCCGAGGCCCGGGGGCGCCCGAGCGGCTACGCGAAGCTCCGCGCGCGGCCGTCCTTCGACTTCCCGGAGCTCGGCGTCGCGGTCGCCCTGTCCCGCGATGGGGACCGGCTCGCCGCGCTGCGCGTGGCGACCGGCGGCCTCGAGCCGCACCCGCGCGAGTTCGACGCCATCACCGCGAGGTACGTCGGGGAGCCGCTCTCCCCGGAGCGCCTCGACGCGCTCGCGGCCGAGGTCCAGGCCGCGGTCCGGCCGGTGCACAACACCGCGTACCCGCCGGACTACCGGAAGCGGATGACCGGGGTGTTCGTCCGGCGGACCGTCGAGCGGCTCTGGTCCGGGGGGACGGCCGCGTGAGCGTCCCCCGGTTCGCGCTGGTGCCGATCGACCGGCTGCTCGACCACGAGGAGGTCGACCCGGCCGAGGTGGACCGGCTCGTGGAAGCGATCCGCTCGACCGGGGAGGTCACCGACCCGGTCTGGGTCGCGGCGCGCGACCACGTCGTGCTGAACGGCCACCACCGCGTCGCGGCGCTCCGGCGGCTCGGCGCCCGCCGCGTGCCGGCCTGGCTGTTCGATTACGCCGACGAGACGATGGCGCTCCGGCGCTGGGGCCCCGGTCCCCCGCTCTCCAAGGCGGAGGTCGTCCGCCGCGCCCGCGCGGGCGAGCGGTTCGCCCCCAAGACGAGCCGGCACGTCTGGGAGGGCGGCCCGCTGCCCGCGCACCCGACCCCGCTCGACCGGCTGCTCGCCCCCCGCCCGGGGGCGCGGCGCCGCCGGGCGGCCGCTCAGCTGCCCGCCGCCGCGGCCGGTCCGGGCAGGTCGCGCGGGGCGTAGGGGAGCCGCCAGCGGCGCGTCGCGAACCGCTCGAGGACGTCGAACAGCGCGACGCGCTCGGCGTCCCGGACGCGGTCGCGGAGCCGCTCGGGCGTGTCCCCCGGGAGCACCGGCACCCGCTGCTGCCGGAGGATCGGGCCCCCGTCCACGGCGTCGGTCACGAGGTGCACCGTCGCGCCGGTCTCGGCATCGCCCGCCGCGAGGACGGCCGCGTGGACCTTGAGGCCGTAGAACCCGCGGCCGCCGTACCGGGGCAGGAGCGACGGGTGGAGGTTGATCGTCCGTCCCGCCCATCGTCGCGTGAACGCCGGCGGGAGGATCGACAGGAATCCGGCGAGCAGCACGAGCTCGGTCCCCGCCGGCTCGAGCACCTCCGTCGCGCGCCGGGCCCACTCGGCGCCGGAGGCCGACCGGGTCGGCAGCACCGCCGTGGGGAGCCCCCGGCGTCGGGCCCGCTCGAGCACCGGGGCGGACGCGCGGTCGCTCACCACCACCGCCACGCGGATGGGGAGGTGTCCCCCGGCGGCGGCCTCGGCGACCGCCTCGAACGTCGTCCCCTCGCCCGACGCGAACACGGCGACGGCGAGCGGCGGCGCCACGGGGCCCCGCTAGAAGAGGGTCGCGGACGTGAAGTGGAACCGGTCCGCGACGAGCGCGGGGCAGGTGACCGCCCCGCTGCCGCGCTCGTCGGAGTACCGGCGACGTTCCCGGCCCAGGAGCCGGACGTGCGCGACGGTCTCGAGGATGCTCTGCGTGAACCGGAGGTTCCGCGCCGGCCCGACCACCTCGCCGCGCTCGATGAGGTACGTCCCGTCGCGGGTCATCCCGGTGATCGTCGAGTGGCCCGGGTGCACGACGCGCACGTACCAGAACCGCGTCACGAGGATCCCCCGCCGGGTCTCCCGGATGAGCTCCTCCGCGCTCGCGTCCCCGGCGGCCATCACCTGGTGCTCCGGCTGCGGCCCCACGTCCCCCGGCAGCGCGTGGCCGGTCGTCGGCCCGCGTCCCAGCCGGCCGGCGGAGACGAGGTCGGTGACCGGGCCCCGCGCGATGCCGTGCTCGATGAGCGGCGTCGCGCGCTTCCGCGAGCCTTCCCAGTCGAGCGCCTGGGGCAGCGAGGCCGGGTCGCGCGCGTCGTCCACCACGTGGACGCGCGCGTCGCCGATGCGCCGGCCCACCTTCGACCGGAGGCAGCTCCACCCCTCCTCGAACGACTGCGCGGAGAAGCCGAGGTAGCCGAGGATCCCCATCATCTCGGCGACGGCCGACCCGCCGAGCAGCACGCGGTACTCCCCCGGCGGCACCGGGCGCGGCGCGGCCGGGGCGACCCGCTCGGCCGCCTCGCGTCCGAGCGCCTCCGGCGACATCCGCCGGACGTCCCAGTCCGCGGTCTCCGTCCAGCCGGAGACCGGCGGGTCCCGCTCGGGCCGCTCGACGAGGACGCTGGACTGCGCGAGCGACCGCCGGTCGGCCCGGTCGAGCCCCGCGGTGTTCCGGACCCGGAGCCGCCGGTCGCCGACGTTGAGCACGCCGGAGACGCGCGCGCCCGGGGAGGCCCGGTCGGCGCTCGCGATCACGCGGCGGACGAACTCCGCCGCCGCCTCCGGGCGGAGCTCGGCGGTGGCGCGGGAGAAGACGACGGGCCGCACGGGGCCGTCCGACCGTCGGAAGCCGGGGAACTTCTTCTCCGGCGGCGCGACGCGCGCCATCGAGGTCGCCTCGCGGACGAGCGCGTCGAGCGCCGCCGGGTCGGTCGCGGTCGTCGTCGCCCAGCCGAACCGGCCGTCGAGCCCGACGCGGAGCGTGAGCGACCGCTCGCGCTCGACGTGCGGCTGGTGGATGTAGCTGTTCGCGAACCGGATCGTCGTCCACCGCTGGTCCAGGAGCCGGGCGTCCGCGGCGGTCCCCGCGGGGATCCGGTCGAACAGCCGGTCGAGCACCCGGCCGGCGTCCGGTGCGGTCGCGGCCACCGGCGTCAGCCCCCCCGGACCTGGACGGCCCGGAACCGGCCCGCCGGCGCGCCGTGGCCGACGCGCGCGACCTGCCCGGGCTGTCCCTTCCCGCAGTTCGGCACGCCCCACAGGTGCCAGGTGCTCCGGTTCCCGACGGCGTCGAGCGACCGCCAGAACTCCGGGGTCATGCCGGAGTAGATCGGGTTCCGGAGGAGCGCGCCGAGCTCGCCTCGGACGATCCGCCGGCCGACCTCGGTGCCGAACTGGAAGTTGAGGCGCCGGTCGTCGATCGACCAGGAGCGGTTCGTCGAGAGGAAGATCCCCTCGTCGACCCCCTCGAGCAGCTCGTCGAACGAGAGCTCCCCCGGCTGCAGGTCGACGTTCGTCATCCGGATGAGCGGGGTCCGGTCGTACGACGAGGCGCGCATCGCCCCGCCGGACCGCTCCCACCCCTCGCGGCGCGCGGTCTCCCGCGAGGAGAGCGCGCCGACGAGCCGGCCCTCGTGCACGATCGGCACCCGGCGGGCGGGCACCCCCTCGTCGTCCCACCCGAACGACCCGAGCCCGCCGGGCTCGGTCGCGTCGGCGACGACCTCCATCGCGGGGCTGCCGTAGGTGAGTTGCCCCAGGTCCTTCTCCCCGACCCACGAGGTGCCGGCGTAGCCGGCCTCCATCGCGAGGATCCGGTCGAGCTCGACGGCGTGGCCGACGGACTCGTGGACCTGCAGCGCGAGCTGGTCCGAGTCGAGGACGACGGTCGTCGGCCCGGTCGGCGCCGTCGGCGCGTCCAGGAGCCCCACCGACTCCCGGCCGATCCGCTCGGCGGTCTCGGTCAGCCGGAGGCCCTCGATGAACTCCCAGCCGGCCTGGTGGAAGTCGCCGCCGAACGACGTGGGACCGCTCCGACGCTGCACCTCGGTGCCGCGGATCGCGGTCGCGCTCAGTCCGGCGCCGACGTGGCAGATCCGGGATCGGTACGACGCGCCCTCGGACGAGGCGAACCACTTCTCCTCGGACCAGGCGTTGAACGAGGCGATCCCGGACTTCACCGCGGGGTCGACGTGGAGGCGGCGTTCCGCCTCGATCAGGAGCGCCATCTTGCGCTCCCGCGGCACGTCGAACGGGTCGGTCCGCACGTCCGACCGGTACTCCCCGTCCGAGGGCCCCGTCTCGCTCGTGACGGCGAGCGGTCCCCGGGCGGACCGGGCGGCCGCGCGCGCGACGCGCCGGGCGAGCGCGGCGGCCTCGCGGACCGAGCGGGGGGCGAGGTCGGAGGTCGTCGCGAACCCCCACGACCGGTCGGTCCGGACCCGCACCCCGACGCCCGAGCGCACGGCGTGCGCGAGCGCGCCGGCCTTGCCGTTCCGCACCGAGAGGTGCTCGGAGCGCTCCGGGGCGTAGACCCGCACGTCGGCGTAGACGATCCCCGAGGCGAGCGCGGCGCGCAGTCCCAGGCGGAGCAGGTCCTCCATCGACGGTCCCTCCGTCCCCGGCCTCAGAGCATGACCCGAAGGCCCAGCTTGTCGGTGAGCTCCTTGTACCGGTTCCGGATCGTGACCTCGGTGACGCCGGCGACCTCGGCGACCTCGCGCTGGGTGCGCCGCTCTCCGCACTGGACCGAGGAGATGTAGATCGCGGCCGCCGCGACGCCGGTCGGCCCGCGGCCGCTCGTGAGCTCGCGCTCCGTCGCGAGCTTCAGGATCTCGTTCGCCCGGGTCTGGACCTCGCCCTTCAACTTCAGCTCCGAGCAGAACCGCTGGATGTAGTCCTGCGGCCGGGTCGGGAGCAGCTTCAGCTTGAGCTCGCGGGTCATGAACCGGTAGGTCCGGCCGATCTCCTTCCGCCCGATGCGGGACTTGCTCGCGATCTCGTCCAGCGTCCGGGGGACGTTGCACTGGCGGCAGCTGCCGTACAGCGACGCGGCGACGACCCCCTCGATCGAGCGGCCCCGGATCAGGTTCTTCGTCACCGCCTTCCGGTAGATCATCGCGGCGGTCTCGCGGACGTTGCGCGGGAGCGCCATGCTCGACGCGAGCCGGTCGAGCTCGGCGAGCGCGAACGCGAGGTTCCGCTCGGTCGCGTTCGACACGCGGATCCGCCGCTGCCACTTCCGCAGCCGGTACAGCTGCGCCCGGTTCCGCGTCGGGATCGACTTCCCGTACGGGTCCCGGTTCTTCCAGCCGATCTCCGTCGACAGGCCCTTGTCGTGGATCGTGAGCGTCGTCGGGGCGCCGGTCCGGGTGCGCTTCTCGCCCTGCTCCGCGTCGAACGCGCGCCACTCCGGCCCCTGGTCGATCATCCCCTCCTCGAGGACGAGGCCGCACTCGTCGCACAGCAGCTCCCCGCGCTCGTAGTCGCGGGTCAGGTGGTTCGACCCGCAGTTCGAGCACCGGGTCGGGACCACCACGTCGGTCGGTCGTCCCTCGGCCTTCGCACCGTCCGGGCCCGGTCCCTCACCCTGCACCGTTCGTCCCCTCCGCCACGCGCAACGACGTCCCCAGGAGGCGCGCGGCCTCCGCGCCCCGCAGGGGGCGACGGGGCCGGATCGAGAGGTACGGGCGCGCGACCGGGCCGAACACCCGAACGACCCGTCCCGCGAACCGCCCGGTGTCGTCGCGGACGACCGACCCCTCCGCGGGAGCGTCCGGTCCGAGCGCGCGGGCGGTGACGTGCCCGGTCGCGGTGACGGCGGTCACGGCCCCGACCGTCGCTCCGCGGCGCTCACCGAGGCCTTCGCGGGGCGACAAGGACTATAAACGACTTGCGATGGGTACAAAAGCGTTACGGCGGCCGTCGAGCGGCCCGGCGGGACGGCGCTGGCCCGACCGGCGCGGCGCCGTCGTCCTCCGGTTCCTCGGCGGCCGGCGTCGCCGGTTCGGCGAGCGACTCCACGCGCTCCCGCGCGAGGCGGCCGACCTCGCCCCACAGCTCCTCGAGCTCCTCCTCGGGGCTCCCGTAGCGCCGGTCCTCGCTGAGCGCCGCCCGCACCTGGGCCATGAGGCGCGCCGCGCCCTGCGCGTCGCGCGCGCGGTACTTCATCCGGTTGAGCCGTCGAGCGAGGTTCCTCGCCTCGAGGAGGATCTCCTCCTCCTCGGCCTCGCCCATCTGCGTCGGGATCGCCGGCGCGCGGGGGATCCGCGTGACCGCGCGCTTCAGCTCCTGGAAGCGCTGCCCGATGTTCGAGAGCCCTCCCTCCCGGATCGCCTGCAACAGCTGGGAGAGCTTCGCGCCCGCCTCGCGGACGTCCTCCCCCCGCTCCCGCGCCTCCCGGATCGACCGGGCGAGCTGTTGCGCCTCCTGGGTGTAGTAGCGGGGCAGCGTGTCGTTGAGCACGACGAGCGCGAGCGACGCGCTCGCCGCCGCCTTCTCGAGCGCGCCGTCGGCGAGCGCGAGCGTCTTCAGCTGCTGCCGCGCGTTCCCGATCCGCTGGTCGACCACCTCCAGGTCGACGCCGCTCCGGCCGGCGAGGTCCCGGAGCTCGTCGACCCGCGCGAGGAGCCCCTTGAGCCAGTTCCAGTCCCGCTGCGTCTTCTCGAGCAGCCCCTCCGCGCGCCGGAGCGCGGTCATCGCGCCCGGCAGGTCGCGCTTCGAGAGGTCGGACCGGACCTGGTCGACGAACGAGGAGACGTCGAACGGCACGCCCTCCTGCCGGAGCGCCTCGCCGGAGCGCACGACCTCCTGCACGCGGCGGAGGATCGCGTCCGTGCTGCCCGTCGATGCGGCGGAGGTCATCCCTCGGTCCCCTCGAGCGTCCGGTCGAGCCGTTCCTTCAGGTCGGCGAGGGTGCGTTCGGCCTCATCCATCTTCCGGTCCCGCAAGAGCTCGGTCGCGTTCCGTATCTCGACGGCGGCCGCGCGCGCGAGGTCGCTGTCGGTGGGCAGCAGCCGCACGCGGGCCGCGAGCTCCCGGGCCCGGGCAACGAGGCTCTTGACGGTATCGGGCGCGGG
>JASHRQ010000007.1 GCA_030037265.1 Thermoplasmata archaeon
GCCGGCGGAGCGCGACCCACGCCCCGGCGGCGGCCGCGTCCAGCACCTCCGGCGTCACCCCCGCCCCGGCGGCGCGACGGAACGCGGAGTACACCTCCGGGAACATCGCGTACGACAGCACCTCCTCCTCGGAGGCGGCCGGAACGGACCGGCGGAGCTCGCCGAGCAGCCGCTCGTACTCCGGCGGCAGGAGGTCGGCCGGGCGCCCCGCGACCGCCGGCGTCGTCGAGCGGATGCGCCGCGCGAGCTCCGGGTCGACCGGCCCGGGCGGCGTGCCGTACCGCCCCCGGACGTAGTCGGTCACTTCCCGCGTGACCTGCTGGTACCGGGCGCCGAGGAGGACGTTGAGGACCGCCTGGGTGCCGACGATCTGGCTCGTCGGCGTGACGAGCGGCGGGTACCCGAGGTCGGCGCGGACCCGGGGGATCTCGTGGAGCACCTCCGGGAGCCGGGCGAGCTGCTCCTGCTGCTTCAGCTGCGCGAGGAGGTTCGACAGCATGCCGCCCGGGACCTGGTGGAGCAGCACCGTGGGGTCGGTCTGGAGCGACCGGAGCTCGAGGAGCCCCCGGTACCGCTCGAGGACGCCGCGGAAGTACTCCGCGAGGTCGGCGAGGCCGCCCAGGTCGAGCCGGGGGTCGTGGGGCCCGCCGCGGAGGGCGGCGACGAGCGACTCCGTCGGCGGCTGGGACGCGCCGCCCGAGAACGGCGAGAGGGCCGCGTCGATCGCCGTCGCCCCGGCGTCCACCGCGGCCAGGCAGGCGAGCGACGACATGCCGCTCGACGAGTGCGTGTGGACGACGACGGGAAGCCCCACCTCGCGTACGAGCGCGCGGGTCAGCGCGGCCGAGTCGCTCGGCGGCAGGAACCCCCCCATGTCCTTGATGCACAGCTCGTCGGCCCCGAGCTCGGCGAGCGCGCGCCCGGTCCGGACGAACGCCTCGAGCGTGTGGACCGGCGACTGGGTGTAGCAGATCGCCCCCTGGGCGCGCGCGCCGGCGGCCTTCACGGCGCGGAGCGCCGTCGCCATGTTCGCCGGGTCGTTGAGCGCGTCGAACACGCGGAAGAGGTCGATTCCCTCGCGCGCGGCCCGGGCGACGAACCGCTCGACGAGGTCGTCCGGGTAGTGCCGGTACCCGACCAGGTTCTGCCCGCGGAGCAGCATCTGGAACGGCGTCCGCGGCATCCGGCGCTTCAGCGCCCGGAGCCGCTCCCATGGGTCCTCGTGGAGGTACCGGAGGCAGACATCGAATGTCGCCCCGCCCCACATCTCGACCGACCGGTAGCCGACGGCGTCCAGCCGCTCGGCGGCCGGCAGCATGTCGCGCGTCCGCATCCGCGTCGCGATGAGCGACTGGTGCCCGTCCCGGAGCACGGTCTCGGTGATCCCGACCATCGGTCGCTCCGCGCGCCCGCCTACAGCGGGATGTTCCCGTGCTTCTTCGGGGGCCGTTCCTCGCGCTTCGACCGGAGCAGTTTCAGGCCCGCGACCAGCCGGGCGCGGGTGTCGCCGGGGTGGACGACGTCGTCCAGGTACCCCCGCTCGGCCGCCAGGTACGGGTTCAGGAACTGCGCCGAGTAGTCCCGCACGAGCCGGGCGCGCAGGTCGGCCCGCCCCTCGGCGGCGGCCGCCTCGATCTCCCGGCGGAACAGGATGTTCACCGCGCCCTCCGCGCCCATGACCGCGATCTCCGCCGTCGGCCAGGCGAGGTTCAGGTCCCCGCCGACGTGCTTCGAGCACATCACGTCGTAGGCGCCGCCGTACGCCTTCCGGAGGATCACCGTGAGCTTCGGCACCGTCGCCTCGGCGTAGGCGAACAGGAGCTTCGCGCCGTGCCGGATGATGCCGCCGTGCTCCTGCGCGGTCCCGGGGAGGAAGCCCGGCACGTCCACGAACGTCACGAGCGGCAGGTTGAACGCGTCGCAGCACCGGACGAAGCGCGCCGCCTTGGTGGAGGCGAGGATGTCGAGCGTGCCGGCGAGCACCTTCGGCTGGTTCGCGACCACCCCGACGGCGTGGCCGTCCAGCCGCGCGAAGCCGACGACGATGTTCGGCGCCCAGCCGGCGTGCACCTCGAGGAGGCTCCCGGGGTCGAGCACCCGGTCGATCACGTCGTGGACGTCGTACGCCGCGTCGGAGCTCTCCGGCACCACCCGGGCGAGCTCGTCGGCCGTCGCCGTCGGCGCCGCGGGGGCCGCCGTCGGCGGCTCCTCGACGTTGTTGAGCGGGAGGTACCCCAGGATCCGCCGCGCGAGGTCGATCGCCTCGCCGTCCGAGCCGGCGGTGAAGTGCGCGACGCCGCTGAGCGTCGCGTGCGCCTCGGCGCCACCGAGCGCCTCGAGCGTCACCTCCTCGCCGGTCACCGCCCGGATGACGTCCGGCCCGGTGATGAACATCTGCGACGGGCCGCGGACCATCACGACGAAGTCGGTGATCGCGGGCGAGTACACCGCGCCGCCCGCGCACGGCCCGAGAATCACCGACAGCTGCGGGACGACGCCCGACAGCCCGACGTTCCGGAAGAACACGTCCCCGTAGCCCCCCAGGCTCACGACCCCCTCCTGGATCCGCGCGCCCCCGGAGTCGTCGAGGCCGACGATCGGCACGCCCGCCTTCGCCGCGAGCTCCATCACCTTCACGACCTTCCCGGCGTGCGCCTCGCCGAGCGACCCGCCGAACACCGTCGCGTCCTGGGCGAAGCCGCAGACCGGCCGGCCGTCGACCTCCCCCCAGCCGGTGACGACGCCGTCGCCCGGGACCTTCCGCTCGGCGAGGCCGAACGCCGTCGCGCGGTGCGTGACGAAGGCGTCGAGCTCGACGAACGTCCCCGGGTCGAACAGCCGCTCGAGCCGCTCGCGCGCGGTGAGCCGGCCCCCGGCGCGGTGCTTCGCCGTCCGCTCCGGGCCCCCGCCCTCGCGCGCCTTCTCCTGGCGCAACCGCCAGCGCTCGTACGCCACGGTCAGCTCCCCTCCTCGACGGTCAGGTCGCCCACCCAGACGGCGCGCCGGCCGCGCCCGTCCTCGACCCACAGCTCCCCCTCGTCGCCCAGGTCCCGGACGACGCCGACGGGCTGCCCGTCGAGCCGGGCCCTCCGGCCGCGGCCGTACAGCGCCCGGCGGCACGACGCCACCAGCGCGGCGCGCCCCGGGGCGGTCTCGAGCAGCTCCAGCGTGCGGTCGACGACGTCCGCGACCTCCGACTCCACCTGGTCGACGTCCGGCGGGTAGCTCGTGAGCTCCGACAGCACGGCGACCCGATCGCGCAGCGCCTCGGGGAACTCCGCGCGCGGCGCGCGGACGTTCACGCCGACGCCGACGACGAGCCGGGGACCGCCGGGGGCGTCCGACACGAGGTCGGCGAGGATGCCGGCGAGCTTCGCGGGCGGGCCGCGCTCCGGCACGACCAGGAGGTCGTTCGGCCACTTCACGTGGGTCCGGCACCCGTAGGCGTCCTCGAGGTGCTGGCGGAGGCACTCCGCGACGGCGATCGGGAAGAGGCCGGCCGGCGCCGGCGGCGGCAGGCAGACGATCGACAGGTAGAGCCCCCCGGGCGGCGACGCCCAGAGGTGGTCCCCGCGCCCCCGGCCCGCCGTCTGGCGGGCCGCCACCACGCGGGTGCCCGGCTCCCCGCCGGCCCGGACGAGCTCGAGGGCGCGGAGCTGCGTGGACGGGAGCTCGTCGAAGAACTGCCGGTCCGGCACGGCGTCCGCTCCTCGGCGGAGGAGCGCGGGTGCGGGATAACGGTGTCGCGGGCGAGCCGGGAAACGGGCTCGGGCACGGCCGTCGCCCCGGGGCGCCTCCTTTTCGGGCCGGACGGTCTCGGGCCGCCTCCACCGGTCCCGCCCATGACCCAGACGACGCGGCTCGCGCTCCTCACCTTCGTCATCGGCTTCCTCGTGGAGGGCGCGACGGAGCTGTACCAGTTCGTGAGCTACGGCTACGACTCCGCCGGCTGGATCGGGTTCTACTACATCGGCCTCGCGACCACGGGGATCGGGTTCTACCTCATGTACCGCGGCCGCCACGAGTGGACCCACCTTCACCACGTGAGCGTCCGGCGGGGCCACCAGTTCCTCTGGACCGCCATCGGGATCTTCGTCGGCGCGTCGGTCGTCATCGCGGTCGTCGGTCTCGTCGCGGGGGGGCCCGGGGCGCGGACGCCCCCGGCGGTCCTCGGCTGGTTCGTGGGCGGCCTGGTCGCGCTCGCGTTCGGGAACTTCTTCCTCGGCCTCCGGTCGCTCGTCGACCAGATCGTGCGGCGGTGGGGGGCGTTCGTCGCCACGACCGCCTTCGTCTGGTCGCTCGGCGTCGCGGTCCTGACGGGCTACCTCGTCGGGGGCGAGTTCCTGACGCTCGTCCGCGAGTTCTTCACGAACCCGCTCGGGCTGATCGTCTCGTTCGCGCCGCTCGCCTTCGTGATGGCGCCGCTGTTCGTCACGTACTTCCTGTTCGCCGCCGCCTACTTCGGCGCGTTCCTCCTGCTCCGGAGCCGGGCCCGCGCGGCGGGGGCCGCGCC
>JASHRQ010000055.1 GCA_030037265.1 Thermoplasmata archaeon
GGCCGCCGGAGCGGCCCCCCCGCCGCGCGCACCGCCGGCCGCACCGGCAGCGGCCGCCTGGGCCTCCTTCACGGCCTTCTTGAGCACTCCGGCGGCCATCCCCGTGCGGCCGTTCGACCGGGTCCGCTGGCCCCGTACCTTCTGCCCCCGCTCGTGGCGGACGCCCTTGTACGAGCGGATCATGCGCATCTGGTTCATGTCGTCGCGTACGGAGGTCTCGAGGTCCCCCGCGATCAGGTGGGAGGTGTCGCCGGTCAGGTGGTCGAGCGGGTGGTTCGCCATCCAGAGCGGCAGCTTCGAGGGGAGCGCGTGGACGAGTTCCTCCAGCCCCTCGACGGTCGTCTCGGGGAGGTTGCCGATCATCTCGACGGGACTCACCCCGGCGAGCCGGCAGGTCGTCTCGGCGATGCGCGGCCCGATCCCGCGGACCCCGGTGATGGCGAGCCCGGTCGCGCGGCGTCCGTCGAGGTCCGAGCCGGCGAACCGGACGATGTAGCGGAAGTTGGGGTTGTCGGGGACCGGCTTCTCCTTCTTCTTCGCCTCGGCGGCCGGTGCCTTCGCGGCCTTCGCCGGCTTCCCCGCTGACTTGCCGCGGCCCGGGCGCTCTCCGGCCGCCGGCTTCTCGCCCGACTCCGCCGCCGGCTCGGCGCGGGACTCGGTCCCGCGCTTCGCTTCCGGGGTTTCCGCGGGCGGACTCACTGAACCTCGCCGCGCGCGTTACGCGTTGCGTCGCTTGACTCGGGCGACGTACCCCGCCCGGTCGAGGAAATAGAGGAAGCCGTCCTTCTTCGCGATCTTCTCGGCACCGACCTTCTGCTTCCGTCCGCCTCGGGTGGCCCGCATCGGCACCTGCCAGACGTACCCGTCCTTCCCGACGAAGTAGAGGTATCCCGCCTTCCGGGCGATCTTCTCCTTCCCGACCCGCTCTGCCATGGTGATGCCGCCGGCCGACCGAAATCGGCCCGCGCGGCCGCCGAGAAAAGCCCGGTTCATAAGAGTGTCGGTCGCCGAGACGGACCGGTCCGCCGGTCCGAGCAATTCTCGGGGTCCGGATCCGCGGATCGGTCGCCCCCGGCTCGGTTGGGGCATCCGGGCGTGGATCCCGGCAGCGGCCGGCAAAAGAGCTTACGGCCGTCGCCGCCTCCCTGCACCGTGACCGCCCCCGCCGAGGTCTCGCTCATCCTCCCGACGTACAACGAGCGGGAGTGCCTCCGGCTGCTGCACGAGCGGATCGAGCGGTCGCTCGCCGCGTATCGCTACGAGATCGTCGTGGTGGACGACAGCTCCCCCGACGGGACCGGGGCGGAGGTGACCGAACTCGCCCGGTCGGCGCCGTACCGCCTCGTCTCCCGACCGGAGCGCTCGGGCCTGTCCTCGGCCGTGCTCGACGGGTGCGACCGCGCCGGCGGGTCGGTCCTGGCCGTCATGGACGCGGACGGGAGCCATCCGCCGGAGCTGCTCCCCTCGCTCATCGAGCCGGTGCGTTCCGGCCGGGCGGAGTTCGCGCTCGCGAGCCGGCACGTGCACGGCGGAAGCGACCGGGGCCTGCCGCCGGTGCGCCGCCTCACGTCGTGGCTCGCGACGGTCCCCGCCCGCGCGCTGGTCCGCGTGAGCGACCCCATGTCCGGCTTCTTCGCCGTGCGTCGGGAGGTCCTCCGGCGCGCGCCGCTCGCGCCGACCGGATTCAAGGTCGGCCTCGAGGTGCTGGCGAAGTGCCGACCCGCGCCGACCGTGGAGGTGCCGTTCGCGTTCGGGATCCGCCTCGCCGGGGAGAGCAAGCTCGCTCCGGTCCAGGTCCTCGAGTATGCCCGGCACCTGGGGCGGCTCTACCGCTGGCGCCTTGCGAACGGTGCCCGGGCTTCCACCACCCGGTAACCTCCGCCGCGCGCGAGCACCTGGACCGGCTCGGCCGACTCGGACGCGAGCCACGTTTGGTAGAAGCGGACCCCCTGGCTCCCCTTGCCGACGATCCGGAGCGCCCCCTCGGGGGCGAGGCTCGCGCCCGCGTCGGCGAGCAGGCGGAGGACGAGGGGGCGGCCGGCGTGGAACGGCGGGTGACAGAGGATCAGGTCGAACCGCTCCCCGCGCGCCGGTTCGAGCCCGGGGCCCTCGCGCACCTCCGCGTTCCGCACGCCGTTCCGCTCGAGGTTGCGGCGGGCGAGGCGGGCCGCCCGGTGGTTCACGTCCGTGAGGAGCACCCGGGCCGTGGGCGACGCCTTGGCGGCGGCGAGCCCGACGGCGCCCCAGCCACAGCCCAGGTCGAGGATGCGGGCCCCCGGCCTCGGGACGAGCGTCTCGATGAGGAGCGCGGTCCCGCGGTCGAGGCCGTGGGAGGCGAAGACCCCCCGGTCCGTCTCGACCGAGAGCATCTCGCCGCGGTACAGGAACCGGTGGAGCACCGGCCGGGAGGCGGCGCGGGGCCGCGGGCTGAAGTAATGCTCCGTCTCCGGCGCCGCCGGCTCCGCGGGGGCCATGGTGCCGTCAGCCGCGCCGCCCGAACAGCCCCGAGCGAGGACGCGCAGCGGAGGGGTCGCCGGAGCCGAACGCCTCCTCCACGAGCTCGCGCTGGTGGCCCGACAGCTTCTCGGGGAGGTCGACGTGGACCGTCACGAGCAGGTCGCCCCGGTCCGACCCGCGGAGCTGCGGGAACCCCTCGCCGCGGAAGCGGAACTGGCGTTCCGGCTGGGTGCCGGTCGGGATCTTGAGCACGGCCTCGCCGGTGATCGTCGGCACGCGGGTCTCCCCGCCGAGGAGCGCCGTCGCGAGCGGGACGCGCACCTCGGTGTAGGCGTTCCGGCCGTCCCGCTGGAAGCGGGCGTCGGCCTGAAGCTCCACCTGGACGAACAGGTCCCCGCCCACGCCACCGCCGGACGGGGCGGCCTCGCCCTGGCCGGCCAGGCGCAGGACCGCGCCGTCCTCGATGCCGGGCGGGATTGCCACCTCGAGCTTCACGACTTCCCGGAGCCGCCCCGTCCCGCCGCAGGTGGGACAGCGCTCCTTGATCCGCTGGCCGGTGCCGTGGCACTTCGAGCAGTCGGCGATCTGGATGAGCTGGGTGAATCCGCTCGTGCTCGCCCGGCGGACCTGGCCGGTCCCGTGGCACTGCGGACAGGTCTCGAGCGCGGTACCGCCCCGGGCGCCGTTCCCCTTGCAACTCGCGCAGGTGGAGGAGCGCGGGACCTCGATCGTCGGATGCGCTCCGGTCACGGCGGCGGCGAGCGGTAGCCGGATCGACACCTCGACGTCCCGGCCCCGGGCGATCGACCGGCCCCAGCCGGAGCTTCCCATGCCGGGGAAGCCTCCGAACAGCCCCCCCGCCGCGGCCTGCGAGAAGAACTGCCGGAGGAGGTCCGACCCCAAGAGGTCCTCGAGGTCCCCCGCGTGCGTGAAGTTCTGCCAGCCGAATCCCTGCGGGCCGAAGTCGTGCTCCACGCCCGAGAACCCCATCGCGTCGTACCGTCGGCGCTTCTCGGGGTCGGCGAGCACCTCGTACGCCTCGGAGAGCTCCTTGAACTTCTCCTCGGCCGCCTTCGGATTCGACTTGTTGAGGTCCGGGTGGTACTGCCGGGCGAGTCGGCGGTAGGCGCTCTTGACCTCGTCGGGCGAGGCCGTTCGGGCCACGCCGAGCACCTCGTAGTAGTCGCGCTTCGCCATCGTTCCGCGGCGGTACGGGCCGGTTCCGACCGAGCGTAATCGGCTCCGTATTTACTCTTGCGCCGGCGGAGGCGCTCGAGAGCGTGCCTCGGCCAGCCACTGGACCTGACTCTCCACATCGGCGCCCCACGACCGGTCCCCGCGGCCCGCCGCCACTGCAAGGCCCGAACCCGGCCCCAATGAAATCCCGGCTCCCAACCAGTCGAGACGACGGGTCCGCATCATCGGTATCGGGGCGGTGGTGATGCCAGTCCTGCTCCTCGAGCTCGGTTCGCATTGCCCGAGGTGGACCCCTACGTCCCCCGAGCGAGCTGCGCCGGGTCCGAGGGCCCGCCAAAGTCTCGCCGACTTCGGAACCGTACCGTCTGGCCCGTGTGCGCCCGGAACCGGCGCGCCGCCGAGCCCTCGCGGACGCTCACCTCGAGGAGGCCGAAGCTCGACCCGAAGACGGCCGCATGGCCCTTCGGAACGTCGGAGTAGGTCCGCGCACGGGGGAGGATCCGCTCGGACTGCGACCCCAAGGTCACCCGCAACCGCGCTCCCGCGGGCGGCGCCCACTCCGTCGGCACGTTCGTGATGAGGTTGCCGAATCGGTCGACGTGGAGCACCTCGCCGCGCATCGACTCGGGGGTCCCGCGCGGACCCGGGAGCTCCCGACGGATGGGGTCGAAGGGCGAACCCAGCTGCTCGATCGCCGCCCCCGCGGCAAGACGGGCTGCCGCTGG
>JASHRQ010000056.1 GCA_030037265.1 Thermoplasmata archaeon
CCGAGGGCCCGAGGCGTGGGCGCATGATGCGATTGTGCATCGCCAGCCAGACCCCGCCGACCTCGCCGAGGCCCGGCCGGACCCTCCGCGCCCGCGACCGGTGGGAGCTCGGCCGCGACTACGTTCCGAACCTGGGCGGGGTGATCCCGATGATGCGGGCGCTCCTGCGCGCCTCGGTGGGACGATGGGTCGCACCGAATCCGCGCTGGGTGGCGCTCGGCGCCGCGAACCTCCCGCTCGAGTTCGTGACGAGCGAGGGGTACACCGTCGAGACGGTGCGCCTCGACCCCGCCCGGCGCGCCGGCTACGCCCGGTTCAAGGACGCCGTCTGGCGGTCGTTCCACGGGCCGTGGGGCCTCGAGCCGTTCGCGTCGGCGGACTACCAGGCGTACGTCGAGTACAACCACCGGATGGCCCAGCGGCTGGTGGGCCACCGCGAGGCGTACGACCTGTACTACGTGAACGACTTCCAGCTGCTGCTCGTCGGCGGCCTCGTCGGCTCGGCCGCGCCGGCGATCCTGCGCTGGCACATCCCGCTCGAGCTGCGCGGCTACCCGGAGCCGGTCGCCCGGTTCTTCCTCCGGTCGATGGAGGGGTTCGACGCGATCGTCGTGAGCACGCAGCGGGCGCTGGAGGAGCTGATCCACCGGGGGTTCCGGGGCCGGGCGTTCCAGGTCTACCCGTACATCGACCCCGCGGAGCAACGGACGGCCTCGGCGGCCGAGGTGCGCCAGTTCCGCGACCGGTTCGGGCTCGGCGACCACCCGTACGTGCTCTGCGTGGGCCGGATGGACCCGGTGAAGCGGCAGGACCTGCTCTTGGACGCCTTCGCGACGGTCCGCCGGCGGTACCCGGACCACCGGCTCGTGCTCGTCGGAGGCGGGAGCTTCTCGAGCCGGCTCCCCGGGGCGAGCGGACGGACGCCGAAGGACGTCGCCTGGTCCCGGCGGCTGCGCGCGGCGATGCGTCGCGACCGGCTGGGCCGGTCCGCGGTCTTCGCGGGCGAGCTATCGAGCGCGGAGCTCCGCGCCGCCTACGACGGCGCGGTCGCGCTCGTCCACCCGGCGCCCTGGGAGGGGTTCGGCCTCGTCGCCGTCGAGGCGTGGACCCACGGGATCCCGGTGGTCGTGAGCCGGGGGGCGGGGGTGTCGGAGCTCGTCGTGGACGGGCTCAACGGCTACACCGTCGCGCCGGGCTCCGTCCGGGCGCTGGCCGCCCGGATCGACGACCTCCTCGCGCGCCCCGACCGGACGGAGCGGATGGGCGAGGCCGGCCGGCTGACGGCGCGGCGATGCTACGTGGAGCCCGCCTCGCGGCGGCTCCACGAGGTGTTCCGCCGCACGATCCGGTCGTACCGGGCCCGCGGCCGGGTCGCGCCCGCGCTGCTCCGGGGGTGACGGACGGGCGCGCGTCCCCGCCCAGGCGGAGGCGGCGGACGTGCCGGTGCGACGGGCTCGACGCCCGGACCCCCGGTTCCCGGCGCGGCCGCTCCCCCGTTCGCCCGCTCCCGGAGGACGAGCGCCGAGGGTAGGTATTTCTCGGGGCGGTGGGTATCAGGAACCGGTACGCCATGCCGAGACCCGCCGCGACGGGAGCCCGGGGGATCCGGACTCCCTCCCGCTCGCCACGGTCCGGGCGATTCCCGGGGCCGCGGTGAGCGGCCCGGGGGTGGCCGTCCATCTGGACAGCTGGCTCCGGGAGTTCGGACCGCGAGGTCGCGAGACCGTCGAGGCGACGTCGGTGAGCCAGCTGCTGGACGTGCTGGAAGGGCGGTACCCGCGCCTCCGGTTCAAGCTGCGCGACGAGACGGGCCGGCTCCGTCGCTACGTGCGCGTCTTCGTCGACGGCGAGGACGTGAGCGGCACGACCGGCCTCGCGACGCCGCTCGGCGGCGGGCAGACCATCGATATCCTCCACTCGATCGCGGGAGGGTGACGGAGGGGGTTCGGGATGGGGCGCAACGACCGGGTCTGGGTCCTCGTGGGGTCGCGGAAGGGAACGTACGTCGTCCGGGGGGACGCCCAACGCCGGCGGTGGACCGTCGGGCCCGTCGCCCACGCGGGGAACGAGGTGTACCACGTCGTCGCGGACCCGCGGCACCCGGGCCACCTGTACTCCCTCGTGAACAACATGTTCTGGGGCCCCCGGGTGGAGCGGTCGCGCAACGGGGGACGCAGCTGGGAGGAGGTGGCGACGCCGCTCGCCCCCCGGCTCAAGGAGCGGACCCAGCAGATGAACGACGCCCAGCCGAACGCCCCGGTGCCGCGCCCGCTCAACAACCTCTGGCACCTCGAGCCGGGGCTGCCGAGCGAGCCCGACACGCTGTACCTGGGCGCCGACCCCCACCTGCTGTTCCGGAGCACGGACCGGGGGGCGAGCTGGGAGCCGATCGACGGCATCAACCGGCATCCGGACCGGGACGGATGGGCGCCGGGGTTCGGGGGTGCCTGCCTCCACACCATCCTCCTCGACCCGCGCGACCCGCGGCGGCTGTACGTCGGCATGTCGGCGGTGGGAACGTTCCGGTCGGAGGACGGGGGACGCAGCTGGGCCCCGAAGAACCGCGGGGTCCTGGCGCCGTTCCTCCCCGATAAGCACCCCGAGACCGGCCAGTGCGTCCACAAGGTCGCGCGCGACGCGGCGGACCCGGACACCTTCTACCGGCAGGACCACGGCGGGATGTACGTCTCGCACGACCGGATGGACCGGTGGGTGCGGATCGGCCGGCCGCTGGGCGACGACTTCGGGTTCGGCGTGGCGTCCCCGCCCTCCGCGCCCGGTCGGGCGTACTTCGTGCGGCTGGACGACGCGGCGCGCGTGACGGGCGAGGGCCACTTCCAGGTCCACGAATGGAACGACCGGACCCGGCGGTGGCGGACCCTCGTCTCCCCCGCGGCGTTCCCCGGCCACTTCGGCGTGCACCGGGAGGGGATCGCCACCGACCGCCGGGACCCGCCGGGGATCTACGTCGGCACGACGACCGGCCAGCTGTTCGTGAGCCCGGACGCGGGCCGGACCTGGCGGCTCGTCCCGTTCCAGTTCCCCGCCATCCATTCGGTGAGCGTCGGGGAGCCGGACGCCGGCTGAACCGGGTCCGCGCCGGCCGGGTGGAGACCACAAATAGGGGGGCTCGCTGCCCGCTCCCGGCTGTGGAGTCAGCCGCCGGGGCTCCGGACCGGGGCTCCGGGAAATCGCAGCCCGGCTGCCAATGACCCCTGGGGAGTGAGGGAGATGCCCCCGGGCAACGAAGAGAGCGGCCCCGCGTCGAACGTCGGACCGGCCCGTGGCGCGCGGGCGGCGGGACCGGAGGCGGCCGCGCTCCCTCCCCCGGAGGTGCGGGCGGAGCTGCGTCCGTGGGTCGACGTGGACGCCGTCGGGCTCCCGGGCCTCTGGGTCTGGCTCCGGACGGTCCTCCCGCTCCTGCCGCCCCCGTCCGCCCCGGGGTCGGCCGCGCGCGGACCGGTCTGGGAGCACGGGGGAGCGGACCGGGTGCGCGACCTCGCCGAGGCGCTCGTGCAGTGCGCGGGGGACCGGGCCCGGCTCAACTTCCGGGCCTCCGAGTACTACGTCGACAACACGGTGCTCGCGCGGCGGGTCCGCGCGCTCGAGGGGATGCTCCGGGCCTCCGGGAAGCCGACGGCCTCCGCGGAGGACGACCCCGACCTCGAGCGCGTGACGGAGCGCTACCTCCCCGGCCGGAGCCGCGAGGGACGGCCGTGACCGGGGCGGCCGCCGCGGGGGCCGCGTCCGGGCCCGGGGCCGGCCCGCTCCTCCGGATCCTGGTCGGCTACGACGGCTCCGACTCCTCCTACCGGGCGGTGCAGTTCGCCTTCGGCGCCGCCCGCCGGGCGAACGCCCGGGTCTGGCTCGTCCACGCGGCCGCCGCGCCTCCGTCGGTCGTCGAGCCGCGGACCGAGGAGGAGCAGGCCGGCGAGGTCGACGCGATCGGGGAGGCGTTCGAGGACCTCCGCCGCGAGGCGTCGCGGGAGGGGCTCGTCGTCGCCGCGTGGAGCCGGGAGGGGTCGCCGGCGGAGGTGCTGCTCGCCGCGGCCGACGAGGTCGGCGCGGACTGGATCGTCGTCGGGACCCGGGGGCTCCGCGGCGCCTCGCGGGCGCTCCTCGGCTCGGTGTCGACGGCCGTGCTCGACCGGTCGCGGCGACCGGTGACCGTGGTGCCGTAGCCGCCCGCGCCCGGTCCGGCTCAGATCGCGAGCGCCACGACGACGATGACGACCAGCATCGCCGCGAGCAGGTAGGCGAGGTACCGGCCGAGGATGCCGGGCATGAGGTGCTCCTTGAGCGAGTCCGACGTCCCGAGGCCGAACCGCCGGAGCGCGTCGTAGACGACCCGGAACGGGTCGAGCACCTCGAGCTGGACGTGGTACGGGACCGGGCCGGCGGGCGCGAGCGCGCTCCGCCGGGTGCGGACCTCGCGGGTGCCGAGCACCGAGCGGAACATGATCCGCACGCCGGCGCTGTAGCCGAACGACGAGTACGTCTCGCCGGACGCGCCCGGCGCGCTCCCCGCCATCCACGGGTCCACGCGCCGGCTCGTGCCCCGGCGGCCGAGGGCGTAGTAGCCGAGCGCGAGGAGCGCCCCCACGGCCAGGCCCACGGGGACGGCGGGCGGCGACAGGATCCCGAACGGGCTCCCCGAGACGATCGACCAGCCGACCGGGATCGACAGGAGCCCGGAGACCGGCGCGACGGCGGCCGTGCGGGCGAACGCCGACACGGCGGGGGTGAGGAACCGGAGCAGCCACGGCGCGCCCACCCCGAGCGCGACGATCGCCACCGCGAGGGCCCCGAGCACCGTGCCCAGGCCCCGGGGGCGCTCCGCGGGCCCCGGCGACGACGGCTGCCAGAGCGTCGAGAAGGCGATGTACTTGACCATCGCGACGAGCACGAGGCCGGCGGCGAGCGCGACGGCGGCCCCCGCGAGCAGCCCGTCGAACTCGATCGCCGGCGGGGAGAACCGGAACGACTGGAACAGCGCCTCGAGGATCATCCACTCGCTCACGAACCCGGCGAGCGGCGGCGCGGCCGCGAGGCTCAGCGGCGCGATCAGCGCGGCCGCGACGGCGCCGGGAGCCGAGTCCTTCGCCCGGCCCCCGACGGCGCCCAGGTCGTACGTCCGCGTCGCGTGCTCGACGTACCCCGCGCTCAGGAAGAGCGCGGTCTTCGCGACCGCGTGGGCGAGCGCCTGGTAGAACGCGGCGAACAGCGCGAACAGGTACAGCGAGGCGAGGTCCTCCGACCGGGCGACGAGCGCGACGCCGAGGGCGACCAGGATGAGCCCGTTGTTCTCGATCGTGCTGTACGCCGGCAGCCCCTTGGTGTGCTCGCTGACCGAGGCGAACAGCGCGCCCAGGAGCGCCGACAGCGCGCCGATCGACAGCGTCACCGCCCCCCACCAGGCCGGGGGCGCGGGGAGGACGCTCAGGATGCGGAACAGCCCGTAGACGCCGGCGAGCGTGAGCGTGCTGCTCAGCACCGCCGAGGCGTTGGACGGCGCGGAGGAGTGGGCGATCGGCAGCCACTCGGTCAGGTGGAACGGCACGATGCCCATCTTGAGGCCGAAGCCGACGAGCCCCGCGAGGAAGACGAACGCGGCCAGGTCGGCCGACGCCGCGACGGGCAGGATCGTGAACGTCCCGGCCGCGGCGTGGAGGCCCGCGACGGCGAGGACGACGAGGAGCGTGCTCCCCTCGCCGAAGGCGAGGAAGACGAACGCGGCCGAGAACACCCTCGGCGGCCGGCCCGCCGCCTGGAGGATCATGCCGTACGACCCGAGCGTCATCGCCTCCCAGCCGACGAGGAACAGGAGGAAGCTCGACGCGGCGGTGAGCAGCGCGATCGACCCCAGCGTCACGCAGTAGGCGAGCGCGAGCAGCGGCGTCGGGCGGTCGTCGTAGTACACCGAGTAGACCGAGGTCGCCACCCAGACGAGCCCGGCCGCGAGCGCGAAGAACGCGGACAGCCCGTCGAGGGTCAGCGCCTCGGGCTCGCCCAGCGGGCCGGTCCAGGCGACGCCGTGCACCGGCCCGAGCACGAGCTCCCCCACCGCCGCCACCACGAGGCCGATCGACCCGGCGACGGCCGCCGCGTACGCCGCCCGGCGGTCGACCGCCGCGAGGGCCGCGCCGAGGAAGAACGCCACGACGGCGCCGGTGAGGACGGCGCCCAGGAGCTCCACGCTACGCCTCCCCCGCGCGGGGCCGGCCCCGCCCGATCAGCGCGAGGATCGCGTCGAGGATCGCGACCGGGGGCGGCGGGCAGCCCGGCACGTACCGGTCGACCGGGAGGACCGCGTCGAGCCCGGGCCGGAGCCCCGCGTTCCCCGCGAACACCCCGCCGCTCGTCGGGCAGGCGCCGACGGCGACGACGGCCTTCGGCGCCGGCATCGCCTCGTAGGCGCGCCAGACCGGCTCGACCATCTCCTCCGTCGGCACGCCGACGACGAGCAGGACGTCGGCGTGGCGGGGGGAGTTCGTGAAGAAGATCCCGAGCCGCGTCGCGTCGTAGTACGGGTTCGCGAGCGCGAGCACCTCGAGGTTGCAGGCGTTGCAGCTGCCCACGTCGACGAGGAAGACGTGCACCGACCGGCCGAGCGGGGCGAGCCCGGCCTCGGGGACCGTCGCCCCCGGCCGCCCGCCAGGCCAGACGAGCTCGCTCCGCCGCCGCCCGCTCGCCTCCACCGGGCCGGTGAGCGCGAAGCCGGCGGCCCGGCAGCGCGCGCACCGGATGCACTTGCCCTGGTCGACGGCGGCCGGGCCGATCGCCCCGGTGGGGCAGCTCCCGGGCGCCTCCGCGAGCTCGTCGAGCGGGCGGGTCGGCATCGGGGGTCGTCCGGTCTCCGGCGCCTCGTCGTCCGCGGCGGGCGCCGCGGGGTACCGCGTCGTCAGGATCCCCCGGGCCCAGGCCCGGCCCAGCCACGTCGACATCGGGCTCACCGGTCCGTCTCGGCGAACAGGAGGCCGAAGCTCTCCCAGGCGAAGTGGAAGTCCGTGAACACCTGGCTGCGCATCCCGACCGCGAACACCGGCCAGTTGGCGTCGCTCGCGGTCCGCAGCCCGACCGCCGCCACGCGGCCGTCGCGCAGCGCGACGTCGTAGACCAGGTCGCCGCTCGGGCTCTCGACGCGGCCGATCCCCCGGTGCGGTCCGACGGGCGGGGCCGGGTCGACGGGCGCCTCCTCCGCGCGGGGCCACCGCTGGAGCATCTGCTCGAGCAGGAGGAAGCTGCTCCGCACCTCCTGCACCCGGACCAAGAGCCGGGCGAGGGCGTCGCCGGCGGACTCGACGGCCACGGGGAGGAACAGGTCGTCGTACGGCACGACCGGCACCCGGAGCCGGTCGTCCCACGCGGCCCCGGTCGCCCGGAGCGTCGGCCCGACGGCCCCCCAGTGCTCGGCCTCGTCCCGGCCGACCGGCCCGGTCGTCTGGATCCGGTCGACGAACGTCCGCGACCCCTGGAACACCTCCCAGAGCGATTCGAACTCCTCGGAGAGCCGGTCGAGCGTGCGGGCGAGCCGGTCCCGGTCGGACGGCCCGAGCCGGGCGACCGGTCCGCCGGGGAGCAGCGCCCCGAACATCCACCGGTGGCCGAAGGTCGCGCCGGCGACGCGGAGCATCTCCTCGGCGAGCGCGTGCGCCTGGGCGAGCCCGACGTTCTGCGACGCCGCCTCGGCGAGGCGCGCGAGGACGTGCACGTGGTTGTAGATGCGCTGCACCTCCTGGGCGACGGCCCGCACCCAGGCGTCCCGGCTGGGCACCGCCCGGCCGGCCGCGCTCTCCGCCGCCGCGAGGAACGCGGAGACGTGGGCCGCGGCGAAATTGCCGGCGAGCCGCTCGACCCGGAGCCCCGCGTCGGCGGGGGTCAACCCGACGAGCGAGGCGAGGATCCGGCGGCTCTTGTAGCCGACCCGCGGCACGAGCTCGAGGACCCGTTCCCCGTACGTCCGGACGTCGAACCGCCCCGCCTCGGGCACGCCCATCGAGACCGGTCCGTACGGGAACGTGAACACCCCGTACCCTTCGACCGGCTGCCGCGGGGCGACGGCGCGCTCCCGCGGGTCGAAGCGCGGCACCGCCCAGGCCGACCGGACGTCCTCGGGGAACGGCGAGGCCGGGGGCGACTCGACCGCCGACCGGCCCGCGGCCAGGTCGTTCCAGAGCGCGACGGCGCCGTCCGGGGCCCAGTAGGCCGGGACGCGCGCCCCGGGCCGCGCGGCCCCCCGGACCGTCCGTCCGCTCGACGGGGCGGTCACGGGACGTGCCCTCCCAGCACCAGGGTCGCCGCGCGGAGGGCCGGGGCGAGATACGGGAGGCTCGCGACGCCGATCGCGAACGCGACGGCGACGTTGATCCACGCGAGCGACGCGCCGGCCTCGGCCCCCTCCCGGTCGCCGGTCGGGAACGGCTCCCCGCCCCCGCCGAACACCATCCCGCCGATCTGCCAGTTGACGCCGAGGAACGCGACGAGGATCGCGACGACCACGAGGAGCGCGACCCACTCCCGGCCGGTGGCCACCGCGGCGGTGACGATGAGGAGCTCCCCGACGAACGTGCCGAACGGGGGCGCCCCCGTCACGGCCGTGGCGGCGAGGACCCACGCCCCGCCGGTCCACGGCATCCGGGTCTTGAGGTCCCGCACCGCGTCGATGCGCGTCGTCCCCGTGGCCCGGACGACGTTGCCGGCGCAGTAGAACGCGGCGGACTTCGCGAAGGCGTGGGCGACGATCAGGATCAGCGCGCCGTACAGCGCGAGGCCGCCGAGCGCGATGCCGACGACGGCGAGGCCCATCACCTCCATGCTCGAGTACGCGAGGAGCCGCTTGAACGACCGCTGGCGCTGGAGGAGGAACGCCGCGACGAGGGCCGTCAGGAGCCCGAAGGCGAGCACGAGGTCGGAGAGGTCCGCCGGCACCGGCGTCGGGAGCACCCGGTAGACGCGGAGGAAGGCGTAGAGCGCCGTCGGGAGCAGGACGCCCGAGAACAGCGCCGAGACCGGGGACGGGGCCTCGGAGTGGGCGTCGGGGAGCCAGCTGTGCATCGGGAACAGCCCGACCTTCGTGCCGTATCCGACGAGCGCGAGCGCGACCGCCATCTGGATGAGGAGCGTCGGCGCCGGCGGGTCGGCCGCGAGCGCGAAGGCGTTGAGGGACCCGGTGGCGACGTACAGGAGGAGGAGCGCGAAGAGCGCGATCGTGAGCCCCGCGGAGGCGATGAGCGTGTACCGCCACGCGGCCTCGACGCTCGCCGGCCGGCGCTCGAGGACGATGAGCAGCGCGCTCGCGACGGTGGTCCCCTCGATGCCGATCCACATGAGCCCCAGGTCGGTGACGAGGAGGCTCGCGAGCATCGCGAGCGCGAACGCGCTCATGAGCGAGTAGTAGACCCCGGCCGACAGGAACGCCCCGTGGAGCGACCGGAGGTACGCGCTCGAGTACCAGACCGAGGTCGCGTAGATCGCGGCGACGGTGAACACGAAGACGTCGCTCAGCGGGTCGACGGCGAACACGTCCCCCCAGACCGCGTGGGCGCGCAGGGCGAGGAGCATCGACGCCGCGGCGAACGTCACGACGGCCGCGACCCGGGAGGTCCACTGGCCGACGCCCCGCAACGGGATCAGGGCGAGCACGGCGCCGGCCACCGGGGCGGCGAGCACGAGGAACATCCAGGTGCGCGGCTCGGCGAGGATCATCCGGTGAGCTCCTCCAGGACCCGTTCCTCCGGGGTCCCGGTGACGTCCCGCTGGATCGACAGGATCACGCCGACGAGGACGACGCCGAGCACGTCGAGGAAGATCACGGCCTCGACGAACAGCGGGAAGCCGCTCGCGAGGATCGCGCCGGCGTAGACGACCGCGTTCTCCTCCTCGAGGTAGCCGATCACCTGGACGATCGTGTTCGTCCGCGTCGCGAGCATGAGGAGCCCCTGGACGAGGAGCACGAACGGCAGCGCGCTCCCGAGCTCGGGGAACTTCGGCCCGAGCGTCTGCTGGAAGACGAACCAGGCGACGATCGCGAGCGCGACCGCCGCGAGCGCGTGGCCCGTCACGCGCTGCGAGGCGCGGAGCTCACGGGCCCGCCACCGGAACGCCCGGATCTGCCGGCGGAGCACGTACGGGATCGCGACCGCCCGGATCCCCACCGCGAGCGCGCCGATCACCGCGAGGTCGACGCTCCGCTCGGTCCACGCGAGCCAGCCCAGGAGGGCGCCGATGAGGAGCGACTGGAACGCCGCGCCCTGGACGAGCGGGTCGACGAACGACTCCGACTGCAGGTAGAGCGCCGTGAGCAGGATCCCGACGCCCAGGAGCGGGACGACCTCCGAGGAGACGTCCATCTACGCCACGCCCCCGAGCACGACGAACAGGAAGAACGACAGGACGGCGAAGGAGAACGACAGCGCGAGGAAGTCCCGGATCTTGAACAGGCGGACCTTCGCGAGCGTGGCCTCGACGAGCACGATGAGGCCGACGAGCAGGAGGAGCTTTCCGAACAGGAGCCCCAGGTTGAACGCCGCGCCGGCGAGCGTCGGGGCGGCGACCATCCCCCACGGCGCGGCGAAGACGTTGAGGAACACCGCGTACAGGAGGAACTGCTTCAGCCAGCCGTTCCAGCGGAACAACCCGAGGAGCCGGCCGGAGTGCTCGAAGACGCGGCCGTCCTCCAGCATGCCGAACTCCATGAGGCCGGCGCTCTCGACCGGGAGCTTCCCCGTCTCGGCGAGGAGCAGCAGGAAGAACGCCGCCGTCGCGAGCAGGTGGGTCGGCGAGAGGTAGGCGACCAGCGAGCCGCTCACCACGTTGTTCGTGACGTACGGGTTGTTGGTGCCGCTGATCACCGCCACGGCGAAGAAGACGACGATGAGCGTCGGTTCGGTGAGGGCGGCGAACGAGACGGTCCGGCTCGCCCCGAGCACGCTGTAGTTGCTGTTCGAGTCGGCCGCCGCGAGCAGCGTGACCGCCCCGGCGAGCCCGAACAGGAGCCCGCCGCCGAGGAGGTCGACCGTGGGGCCGAACGGCAGCGGGTACGGGGTGATCACCGGGACGACGATCGAGATCAGGAAGTACGCCCCGAACGCAACGAACGGCGCGACGAGGAACACCCGCGAGGTGCCGGCCGGGACGAGCGTCTCCTTCCGGAGGTACTTCCGGAGGTCGCGGTACGGCTGGAGGACCGACGGGCCGCTCCGCGACTCGGTCCACGCCTTCGCGCGGGCGGCGATGCCCGCGAGCAGCGGGGAGAGCAGGAGGACCGTCGCGGCCTGGAGGGCGTTGACCGCTTGCGCTTCTAGGTCCATGGTGATGCCCGCTCCTGCTTCGAAGCAGGCGTCATCGGCCCCAGATGGGCAGTTCGCTGGCGCAAGCCAGCCGGCGGACGCCTCCGCACGAGGAGCTGTACGTGCCGCGTATTTATGCTTCGGCCTCCCGGCTGGCGGTGCCGAGCGCGAGGGGGGACCGGCGGCCGATCCGGTGCGCCCCGCCCGGGTGGTTCCGGGGGTCGCGCACCGACGCCGGACCCTCGCGCCAGACCGGGGACGGACCCCCGGGCGGCCCGCGACCACCGGCCCGCGAGGCCAAACGTAAGTAGGCCCACGGGACTGCTTCCGGGGGCGATGGAGCCCGCCGACCAATCTCCGCCCGGCGGATGATGGCTCCTACGGCAGCGATGCATGACGCTCCTCGCCTCCGAGGCAACGACCGGCCGGCTGGAGTCGGCCCTTGCCCTCCTGCGGACGATGGCCGACGAGCTCGGCCAGGACGACTGCCGTAGCGCGGTCGAGCGGACGATCCAGTCGTTTGCGGAGGGGACGCTCCGCGTCGCGGTCCTGGGCCAGTTCAAACGGGGGAAGTCCACCCTGCTCAACGTCCTCGTGGGACGGGCGGTGCTCCCGACGGGGGTCCTGCCCGTCACGGCGCTCGCGACCGAGGTCCGGGAGGGGCCCGGGACCCTCGTCGTCGCCGACGCGAGCCCCGGGGAGCGCGAGGTCCCGCTCGCTTCGCTCGCCGACTACGTCACCGAGTCCCGGAACCCGGAGAACGCGAAGGGGATCCAGCGGG
>JASHRQ010000057.1 GCA_030037265.1 Thermoplasmata archaeon
CGGGGGAGCCGTCGGTGCCGGAGCGGTGGGGGCCGGGGGGGGCGGCGGCGGGGGATGCGATGGGGGCGAGGGAGCGGCGACGGCCGGAGCGGGTGGAGGCGGGGGAGGCGCGACGGCCGGCGCGGGTG
This sequence comes from Thermoplasmata archaeon, assembly GCA_030037265.1. GTDB lineage: Archaea > Thermoplasmatota > Thermoplasmata > Lutacidiplasmatales > UBA184 > JAKIWV01. The sequence goes on from JASHRQ010000057.1 coordinate 129, forward strand.
CGGCATGCGCCGCGTGCCCGCCGGTGTGGATGATCGTGAACTCGCCGGAGCGCCAGCTCGCGGGGTCCCGCACGATCGTGAGGTCGTGCAGGAACAGCTCGGCGTGGCCGCACTGCCGGCAGATCCGCGCGCCGAGCGGCAGCTCGCCCCGGCTCCGCAGCGACAGGCTCCCGCTGCCGAGCGTCCCCGACTTGACCTCCGGGGCCCAGATGAGGTCGGACGAGCCGCAGTTCGTGCACCTCGGCGCCAACGCTCGCGCTCTCCTCGGTCGGAGCGGTAGGGCGGCCGGGGAGGTTAAGCGTTTGGTCCGGACGCCGGCATAACGACCATTTACCCCCACCGGGTACCGACGCGGGAGCCATGGCCCCCGTCTCCTTCCGGCGGATCACGGTCGCCGTGGACGGCTCCCCGCACGCCGACCACGCGCTCGCCGTCGCCATCGACCTCGCGAAGCGTTACGGCGGCCAGCTCACGATCCTCACCGTCGCGCCGATGGTGCCGCTCTACCTCTCGTCCAACGAGCCGTGGGCGCCGGCCGAGCTGCCCGAGGCCGAGGTGAAGTTCTACCGGGGGCTCGTCGACAAGGCCGTCGGGCAGGCGGAGGCGGCCGGGGTGACGGCGGTGACCGGCGTCTGCCTCGAGGGGCACGTCGTCGACGAGGTCGTGGCGCACCTGGAGGAGCATCCCACCGACCTCCTGGTGCTCGGCTCGCGGGGGCTGTCCGCCGCGAAGCGGTTGCTGCTCGGGAGCACCTCGGACGCGGTCTCGCACCACGTCCGGTGCCCGGTGCTCATCGTGCGGGAGCCGCCGCCGGAGCCGCCGGCGTCGGCAGCTCCCGCCGCGTGACGCTCACGCGCGAGGGCGACGGCAGCTTGTGGGACGCCTTCCGGAGCGCCTCCTTGGCGTCCTGGAGGTGCTCGGCCGACGTGTAGACCGTGATCAGCTCCTCGCCGATCTGCGCCCGCACGGCGTGCCCGACCGGCTTCCCGAACGCCCGGCGCATGCCGTCGGAGATCCGGTCGGCGCCCGCTCCGGTCGCCATCTTGTGCTCGCGGAGGATCTGGTGCGGGTACCGACGCATCTTGAGATGGAATCCGTTCGGCGCCTGCTTCTCGAGCACCCGCACCGCGCTGATGCGCGCCGCCTCCAGCGCGATGTCGCGAACCTGAGCCGCCTCGTCGAGGCCGAGCGTGACCGCGAACGGGAACTCCTCCTTGAGGTTCCCGATGTCGAACTGGGCGATCCGGCAGTTCGGGATCCCTCCCATGTACTCCTGCCGGGTGTACACCTGCCCCTCGACCTTCCGGTACATCCGGGCGGGCTTCCGCGTCACGGGAGCGCGCCGAGCCGGGGGCGCACTAAAGCCTTTGCCGTGAGCCGCCGAGGGACCGCGGCGCCCCTCGGCCCCGCGTGGAGGCCGCCGGTACCGGAGCCGCCTCCGGTAGGCTCACGGATCCGGCGGCCTCGCCCGCGGCCCGGAGTTCCCTCGGCCCTGGCCGGACGCCCAACGGAGTCTGGGACCGTCACGCGCCGAGGGCGGTGCGCGGCGCGCTCCCGGGAGCGGTGCCCGTGCCGCTCACCGGACCCTGACGGGCGATCGGCACCCCCGTCGAACGCACGCCCCGCCGGGCGAGCGCGTCGGCCACGCGCTCGCCGGCCCGGTCGGTGGGCGCCGACGCGAACAGGCTGCGGCCGAACATCGCCTGGGCCGCCGGGACGCCCTCCGCGCGCAGGGCCGCGATGAGCCGGAGGAGCTCGGGGGGACCCAGGCGCAGCGCGTCGGTGAACCGCTGCGCCTCCCTCCAGAAGTCCCCCGGCGTGGGCGACGCGCCGAGCCGTCGGAGCCCGAGGCGCGCGGCTCGGTCCACCCGCGTTAGGAACGCCGGGTCCGCGAGGAGGTCGGGGCTCGGCCACGGCTTCCCCACCGTCGCGAGGACCACGCCTCCGCCGCACCGACGGTGCACGACCCGACCCCACGGCGGAATTCCGGGGCGGCGCCGCAGCTCCAGTCCTCCGCCGAGGACCGCCGAGACTCCTCCCAACCCTCCGCGTCCGAACAGGTCGGCGAGGTGGGCCGTCGCCGTCGCCTCGGCGACCGGAACGCCGAGGGCCCGGGCGACCGCCAGGGACGCGGCGAGCGCGCCGGCGGCGCTCATCCCGAATCCCTGGCCGATCGGCAGGTCGTGACGGACGGTCACGACGAGGCGGCCGGGCCGGCGTCGCAGGAGCCGGGCCGCCGCATCGCGCGTGATCGGCAGCGGACGGCGCACGTCCGAGACGAGCGAGAGACGTCCGCGGTCCGAGGGAACCCATGCCGCCGCGGCGTGCGCGCCGACGCCGAGGACGAGCCCGGCGCCGACCGAGCCGCGTCCGCGCGGGTCCCGGGCCGAGAGCGACGGGGAGAAGATTCCGGTGACGTGCCCGGGAACGAACGCCCAGCCGCGCGCCGTCGCACTCGTCATCGCGGGTCGCTCGCCAGCTCGTCGCGCGCGCTTAACCTCCCGGCACTCGCCGGGTCCGGCGGGGCCGCGGGCCGAAGCCGCGGCCCGCCCGCCGAGGAGTGATGCGGGCGAAGGCAAGAGGTCTTATCCCTATACGACTAGAACCGGTCGGTCACTGCTCGGAGACGTGCGCTCGAATGTCGGACACCGAACCCGAGGCGCCCCACGAGGACTTCGACCGGGTGAACTTCCTCGAACTGCGGAACAGCCAGCTCGCCGAGGCGATCAAGCGCGTCGAGAGCGAGCGGCACTACATGGAGGCCGAGATCCTCCGGCTGCAGCGCGAGGTGAAGCGGCTCAAGACCGAGCTCGACCGGCTCCGGTACCCGCCGCTCATCGTCGGCAGCGTCCGCGACCTCCTCACCGACGGGCGCGTGGTGGTGAAGTCGTCGACCGGCCCCGACTTCGTCGTGAACTCGGCGGAGAACGTCGACCACGAGAAGATCTCGATCGGCTCGCGCGTGGCGCTCAACAAGCAGACGCTCGCCGTCATGGGGGTCCTGCCCCCCTCGATCGACCCGCTCGTCTCGGCGAGCGAGATCGTCGAGAAGCCGGCGGTAACGTACGAGGAGATCGGGGGCCTCTCCGACCAGGTCCGCGACATCCGGGAGGCGATCGAGTACCCGCTCCTCCGGACCGACCTGTACCGGAAGGTGGGCGTCGACCCGCCGAAGGGGGTGCTCCTCATCGGGCCGCCGGGCACGGGGAAGACGCTCATCGCCAAGGCCGTCGCGCACCACACCAACGCGACGTTCGTCCGGCTCGTCGGGAGCGAGCTCGTGCAGAAGTACATCGGCGAGGGGGCGCGGCTCGTCCGCGAGCTGTTCCAGCTCGCCCGCGAGAAGGCGCCGACGGTGATCTTCATCGACGAGATCGACTCGGTCGGCGCGAAGCGGCTCGAGGTCGCGACGAGCGGCGACCGCGAGGTCCAGCGGACGCTCATGCAGCTGCTCGCGGAGATGGACGGGTTCGAGCCGCTCGCCAACGTGAAGATCGTGGCGGCGACGAACCGCCCGGACATCCTCGACGAGGCGCTCTTGCGCCCGGGCCGGTTCGACCGGATCATCGAGATCCCGGTGCCGAGCTACCAGGGCCGGGCGGAGATCTTCCGGATCCACTCGCGCGGCATGTCGATCAAGGACCCGATCGACTTCGAGGCGCTCGCGAGCCGTACCGAGGGCGCGACGGGCGCGGACATCCGCGCCGTCTGCACCGAGGCCGGGATGTTCGCGATCCGCGAGGAGCGCGACGTCGTGACCGCCGCCGACTTCGACCGCGCGGTCGAGAAGGTCGTCGGCGAAGAGGAGCTCCGCAAGGAGTCCGTCACGATGTTCGCCTGAACCGGCCCCGTCGGGCGCCGGCTACGCCGCGCTGAACAGCTCGACGCGGCCGCACGCCGGGCACCACGCCATCTCGAGCGGCACGAACCCCTCGACCCGCCCGGCGCCGCCGGTGCGGAACGGGTGGGTCCCCTGCGACACGAGCGGCGTCCGGCAGCTCGAGCAGCGGCGGTCCGGGGTCGGCGGGGGCGCCCGGACGG
>JASHRQ010000058.1 GCA_030037265.1 Thermoplasmata archaeon
CGCTCCCCGCCGCCCCGCGCCCCCCGCGGCGCGCCGTCGCGCCCGCGGGCCTTAAGAACCGGGCGAAGCCTGTCCGGCCGCCCTCGAGCGCCGCGGTAACTCAGTTGGGAGAGTGCAAGACTGAAGATCTTGAAGCCGCCGGTTCAAGTCCGGCCCGCGGCATCGACCCGGTCCCCCGACGGACCGCCGGGCTGAGACGGCCCGGCGGGCGCCCGTCCCCCCTACGCCGCCGGCGGAGGCGCCGTCGCGGACGTCGGCCCGGCGTCGTCCGCGCTCAGGTACAGCTCGCGCGCCGTGCGCGCGGTCCGGCGGAACAGGATCGCGCCGACCGTCGTCGTGAGGAGCGCCATCAGGAGGATCGCCCCGAGCGCCTCCTGGTTCAGGAGGTGGTACGCGATCCCGATGGCGCCGACGATGAGGCCGATCTCCCCCCGCGGGATCATCCCGGTCGCGATCATGCGGGCATCGACCCGCCGGCGGAACCGGGTGAGCGCCGCCGGGTAGATCGCGAGGAACTTCCCCGCGGCGGCGATCAGCGCGAGGAGGCCCCCGGCCGCGAGCACCACGGGGTCCAGGAGGAGCCGCGGGTCGAACTGGAAGCCGACGACGACGAAGAAGAGCGACCCGAACACGAGCAGCAGCGTGTCGACCGTCTGCCGGGTCCGGGCCGCCGCGACGCTGTCGGCGATGGCGAGCCCCGCGATGAAGGCGCCCACGACCGTGGAGAACCCGACCGCCGCGACGATCGCGGCCAGGATGAACAGGATCAGGAACGGGAGGTTGTACGTCTCCCGGGGGCCCAGCGCCCGGAACACCCGCGGGATGATCAGCAGCGAGGCGAACAGGAGGCTGACCCAGACGATGACGTCCAGTGCGACGCTGCCCGTGACGGCGACGAGGCTGATCCGGCCCCCGACGACGCTCAGGATCACCGACAGCAGGACCAGGCCGACGACGTCGTCGATGGCGCAGGTCGTGATGAGGAAGCGGCCGCCCGTGCTCCCGCTCAGCTGCTCGGTCCGGATCAGCGAGACCACCACCGCGGTGCTCGACGAGGCGCAGGCGACGGCGAGGAGCAGCGCGACGGAGAACGAGAACAGGTGGGAGAAGACGGCGAGCGCGACGGCGAACGGGAGGAGGTCGCCCGCGACCGCTCCGATCACCGCCCACCGCCCCGCCGACCGGAGCGCCGAGAAGCCCCCCTCGAGCCCGGCCCCGAAGATCAGCAGGATCACCGAGAAGTCCGAGAAACCGAGGAGGACGTCGTTCACCTGGAAGAGCGGGCTCCCGACGATCCCGTTCAGCACGCCGCCCAGCGCCGCCGGCGCGAGGAGCATGCCGAACAGCACCTCGCCGACGATCTGCGGCACGCCGACCCGGCTCAGCCGGAACCGGATCGCCTCGGCCCCCGCGAGAAAGACGAAGATCTCGAGCAGCGCGGATTCGGCACCGCTCGGAACCGCCACCATGCCGGGAGTCCGTTAGCGCTCACGCTATAAAATTGGGTCTGGCCGCCGAACGCGCGCGCGTTCGGGGCCGCGAGCGGCCGCCTCAGCGCGCCGGGACGAACCAGACGTCGGTGATGAGGTACTTCGGCGGCGAGGCGAACCGCGCCTCGACCGGCATCCCCACGTACACGTCGGCCTCCGTGCAGTCTTTGAGCCGGGCGAGGAGCAGGCTTCCGGCGCCGTCGAACTCGACCAGCGCGAGGTTGTACGGGGTCTCCCGGAGGAACGCCTCGCTGCCGAAGTGGCAGGTGGTCCACGAGTGGACCCGCCCCGACCGGGGCAGCTCCGTCCACTCCGTCGGCGAGCCGCACACCATGCAGTGGCCCCGCGGCGTCGCGAAGACGAAGCCGCAGCCCCGGCGGGTGCAGCGGGAGCCGAGCAGCTTGCCCTCGGCCAGCCCGAGGAAGAACGGCGAGTCCTCGGCGTAGCTGTGGATGTAGCGGATCGAGTACGGGCTGTCGACGATGAGGTCCTCGCCCCCGGCCTTGTCCTCGAGGATCGCGGCGCCGGACCGGCCGAGCTCCTCCTGCAGCTCGCGGAACTGCCGGAACTTCTTCGGCCGCGGCATCGTCAGAACCCCCGCTCGAGGATCGACACGGTCACGGCGGACCCGGTCCCCGCGTGGCTGTGGATCGCGCCGCGCTTCGCGTTCGCGATCTGGAGCGTCGGGTCCCCGAAGTGCTTCGCGACCGAGCCCTGGAGCTGCCAGAGGGCGAACACCGCCTGCATGAGACCGGTCGCGCCGACCGGGTGGCCGCACGCGATGAGCCCGCCCGACGGGTTCACCGGGATCTTCCCCGCCTCCGGCACGGGGAGGCCGTACTCGAGGTGCTTCAGGAACGGCGCGCCGGAGAGCGTGAAGTCGTACCCCTCCCCGTACTTGCAGAGCCCGAGGTCCTCGTACGTCTGGATCTCGCTCGACGCGTACGCGTCGTGGAGCTCGATGAAGTCGAGCTGGTGGATGGGGTCCGTGAGGCCGGCCATGCGGTACGCCTCGAGCCCGGCGGCCCGGCCGGCCCGGAACGAGTGGACCCCCGGATAGTCGAGCTTCGCGTAGTCCGCCGCGCGCTCGTGCGGGTAGAGCGGTACCCGGCCGAACGGCCGGTCGGCGAGCCGCATCGTGTCGGTGCCGGTCCCGACCCCGGTCACCCGGACGGGCCGGTCGGTGAGCTCCCGCGCGACCGGCTCGGTGCACAGGATCGCGGTCGCGGCGCCGTCGCTCATCGTGCAGATCTGCTCCCGCGTGAGCGGGTAGGAGATCATCTCCGAGCGGAGGACGTCGTCGACGGTGAGCCGCTTCGGGTACTGGGCGTACGGGTTGTGGAGCGCGTTCCGGTGGTTCTTCACCGACACCCAGCTCATCACCCGCTGGCCCTCGGCGATCGCCCGGCGCTGGGCCTCGCGCTCGTCCTTCACGTTCGCGAACTTCGAGCGCCGGAGGTACTCGTACATGTGGCGCACGACCATGAGCGCGTAGTATCCGGTGTAGAATCCTCCGAGCGGGAAGTCGTAGTTCGTGTCCGAGGCCAGCGCGATGAACTCATTCCCCTTCCACGTCGCGACGCGACTCATCGTCTCGAATCCCGCCGCGAGGCAGACGTCCATCCGGCCGCTCGCGACGGCCTCGTACGCCGCCTGGAAGCACTCGCCGCCGGTTGCGCCGCCCCATTCGATGCGCACCGACCCCTTCGGGTTCATGCCGAGGTAGTCCTGGACCATGCTGGCCGCCTTCAGCTGGCGGGTGAAATGGTCCGAGAAGTACGAGATGCGGGTGCCGTCGATCCGGTCGGCGGTGAGGTTCGGGACCTCGGCGAGCGCCTGGTCGCACGCCCGCTTCACCATGAGGCGGAAGTCCATCTCCGGATGGGCCTTCGCGAACTTCGTCACTCCGCCCGACACCAGGAACACCTTCCGGCCGCCGGTCCGGCGGGGTTCGGGCTTCGGGGCCGCTCGGTTCGGGCGCCCTGCGGCGCGCGGTCGCGTGCGCGGCACGATTGCGTCTCCGGGCGCCCGAGCGGGGTGCGACTCTTAACGGTGCCCCGCCCGCGCGTCGGACCGTCGGCCGCGCTCCACCGCACTCTTTTGTACGGGACGACCGATCCGCTTCCCCGATGCCGACGCGGGCGCCGAAACGGGACCTTCTGTCGATCGCGGACCTCGAGACGGACCTCCCCCGCGTCCTTCGGAACGCCGCCCGGCTGAAGGCGGAGCGTCGTCGCCGCCGGGGGCGGTCGTCGCTCCGGGGGAAGACCATCGCGCTGATCTTCGAGAAGCCGTCCACGCGGACGCGCACCTCCTTCGAGGTGGCCGCCACCGACCTGGGGGGCCACGCCGTCTACCTCTCCTCGCGGGACCTCCAGCTGGGCCGCGGCGAGACGATCGGCGACACCGCGCGGGTCCTCTCCCGATTCGTGGATGCGATCGTCTACCGGGCGTTCCGGCACGCCGACGAGGTCGAGCTCGCCCGCACCGCGACGGTCCCGGTGATCAACGCGCTCGACGACCGGGAACATCCCTGCGAGATCGTGGGGGACCTCCTCACGATGTCCGAACGGTGGAAGGGGAAGTTCCGGGGGCGCACGCTCGCGTGGGTCGGCGACGGGAACAACGTGCACCACTCGCTCCTCCTCGGCGCCGCCCTGGTCGGGCTCGACCTGACGAGCGCGACGCCCGCCGCCTACCGGCCGGACCCATCGATCGTCGCGCAGGCGAAGCGGTTCGCCGAGCGGAGCGGTGCCACGCTGCGGTTCACCGAGGACCCGCGCGAGGCCGCCCGGAACGCGGACGCGATCTACACCGACGTCTGGGTGTCGATGGGCGAGGAAGCCGAAAAGGAGGCGCGCGAGCGGGCGTTCGCCGGGTTCCAGGTGAACGCCGCGTTGGTCGAACTCGCCCGGCCCGACGCCTTCGTGCTCCACGACCTCCCGGCGCACCGGGGGCAGGAGATCACCGACGAGGTCCTCGACGGACCCCGGTCGGCCGCGTGGGACCAGGCGGAGAACCGCCTCCACTCCACGAAGGCGATCTTGGAGGAGCTCCTGGGCTGACCCGCGGCCCGGGTCCGTCCCACGCGTCTAAATACGACGGCCGGGCATCGTAGAGCGAGGCGGGACCGAGGGAACCTCCGGCACCGGGTCGCATGACGTTCTCCCACCGGGACCACCGCTTCCAACGGGACCTGACCCGGGTGTCGGTCGGCCTCGCGGTCGCCGCGGCGCCGCTCATCGCCGGAGTGGAGCTCCTGCCGTCCGCCGGCCTCCGGCTCCTCGCGCTCGTCGGGCTCGGGGCCGCTGGGGCCGCCTACATCGGGGCGGCGGAGTCGCTGATCGGCGCGTACCACCGGGACCTGACGGCGGTGAAGGCGGGGACCGAGTCCTCCGGCCTCGTCCGGGCCGAGGTCTACCACGAGATCGGGCTCGAGCGGGGCCGCCGGGACGCCTGGGGGCCCTCCCCCCAGCATCGCCGCCCGTCGGTGCCCGAGTCGGGCGCCCGCGCCCGCCCGACGGACCCGTCCGACCCTACGTCGGGGCCGGCTCCGCCTTCAGCCGGATCTTGAGCAGCCGCTCGATCTTCCGGAGCGTGGCGTCCGGGGGTCGGAAGCTGCCGGATTCCACCTTCAGCACGAGCGATTTCTTCTCGTTGAGCCGCTTCCCCAGCTCTTCCGGCGTCCAGCCGAGCAGCTCCCGCTGGCGGCGGATTCGGTGGAACCAGTCGGGCGCGAGCTCGAGCTCGGGGATGTCCGCGAACAGGTCGCGTTCCTCGAGCCGGCGGCCCCGGGTGGGAAGACGGCCGCCGACCGCCGCGAGCGGTACCGCGGCGGAACGGGCCCCCGCCGGACGGGGCGGGGGACTGACCGCCTGGCCGAACCGCGCGCACTGGCTGCACAGCTGGAGCACCGAGCGCTCGACGCGCACGGCGGTCACCGTCTCCACGTCGTTCCCGCACATCTCGCAGATCATGGTTCCCCCGAGCCCGACGGACCGGCCGCCGACACCGCGCGCCGGTCCCGAACGCGCGACTCGGCACGCGCCCGCCCGGCCTCAAAGCGGTTCCGTTCCTCGGCCGAGACGAGGTCGAGCGGCGGCACCGGGGTCGGATGGCCCCGGTCGTCGACGGCCACCATCATGACGTACGCCTCCCCCACGGGCCGGCGGTCCCGGACCTGCAGACCTTCCGCGGTCACGCGGATCCACACTTCCATCGACGTGCGGCCGACGTACGTCAGCTCGGCCTCCCATTCGACGACGTCCCCGACATGCACCGGGGCGAGGAAGTCAACTCGGTCGATCGACGCGGTCACGCAGTTCCGCCGACAGTGCCGGGTGGCGGTGGCGTAGGCCACGCGGTCGAGCTCCGAGAGGATGACGCCGCCGAACACGTTCCCGGCGAAGTTGGCGTCGGTCGGCACCATGAGCCGCACGACGGTCGAACGGCTCTCCGCGACGGGCTGCGGAGCGGTTCCGGACACGCTGAGCCCTCGGGCGGGGACGACCGGCGTCGCCCCCCGGTGCGCGGGAGAGCGGACCGGATAGATGGGGCTTTTGCCCGCGGTCCGCGGCCCGCGGGCGCGGCGGACGACGCCGCGTGGCCCGGGTCCGCCGTCCGCGCCGGCCGCCCTACGGGGGCGGAGCGACGATGTCCGACCCATCGAGGCGGCGATGCACGTCGCGGCATGGCAGCGCCGCCGTGGAATTCGCCCGGAGGCCCGTTCCATCGAGAGAATTGTCGATAAGGCCTATATACAGGCGCACAGTGGCCGCGCGCGGAGTTCACTCCATGGCCCAGAAACCCCACCTGAACCTCGTCTTCATCGGTCACGTCGACCACGGGAAGTCCACGACCGTCGGCCGGATCCTGCTCGACACGGGGTACATCCGCCAGGAGGAGATCGACAAGTACCGCCAGGAGGCCGAGGCGAAGGGCAAGGCGACGTTCGAGTTCGCCTGGGTGATGGACGAGCTCAAGGAGGAGCGCGAGCGCGGCGTCACGATCGACATCGCGCACCGGCGGTTTGACAGCCAGAAGTACTACTTCACCATCATCGACGCCCCCGGCCACCGCGACTTCGTGAAGAACATGATCACGGGGACCAGCCAGGCCGACGCGGCCGTGCTGGTCGTCTCCGCCGCGGAGGGGATCCAGGAGCAGACGCGGGAGCACATCTTCCTCTCGCGGACGCTCGGCGTGCCGCAGGTGATCGTCGCGGTGAACAAGATGGACCGCCAGGAGGTCCAGTACTCCGAGGCGAAGTACAACGCGGTCAAGGAGGAGGTGACGAAGCTCCTCAAGAACGTGGGGTTCAAGGTCGACCAGCAGGTGGTCTTCCTCCCGATCTCGGCGTTCAAGGACGACAACATCAACAAGGCGTCCCCGAACATGCCGTGGTGGAAGGGGCCCACCCTCCTCCAGGCGCTCGACAACCTCGTCATCCCCCCGAAGCCGACGGACAAGCCGCTCCGGCTGCCGGTCCAGGACGTCTACACGATCACCGGCATCGGCACCGTTCCGGTGGGGCGCGTCGAGACCGGGAAGCTCAAGGTCGGCGACAAGGTGATCTTCGTCCCGAGCGGGAAGTCCGGCGAGGTGAAGTCGATCGAGATGCACCACGAGGCCGTCCAGGAGGCGCTCCCGGGGGACAACATCGGCTTCAACGTCCGCGGCATCGACAAGAACGACATCCGCCGCGGGGACGTCGTCGGACCGGTCAGCAACCCCCCGACCGTCGTCGAGAGCTTCGTCGCCAACATCCAGGTGCTGAACCACCCGTCGGTCATCACCGCCGGCTACACGCCGGTCTTCCACGCGCACACGGCGCAGGTCGCCTGCGAGTTCACCGAGCTCCAGAAGCGGCTCGACCCGAAGACCGGGCAGACCGCCGAGGAGAACCCGACCTCGCTCAAGACCGGCGACGCGGCGGTCGTGAAGATCACGCCGAAGCGCCCGCTCGTGCTCGAGAAGTACAAGGACTTCCCCCAGCTCGGCCGCTTCGCCGTGCGCGACATGGGCCAGACCGTCGCGGCCGGCGTGGTCGTCGAGGTCAAGAAGCGCGAGCAGTAAGCCGTTTAAGCGGCCGCTCGCCTCGCTCGCTCCTCGGACCGCTCCATGCCGCAACGCGCTCGCATCTCGCTCTCCGGCACCGACCCCAAGAAGGTCGACTCGGTCTGCCGGCAGATCCGCGAGATCGGCCAGAAGACCGGGGTCGACCTCGCCGGGCCGATCCCGCTCCCGACGAAGCGGCTCCGCGTCCCGGTCCGGAAGGGACCGGACGGCGGCGGCACGAGCACGATCGACCACTGGGAGATGCGGATCCACAAGCGGCTCATCGACATCGACGCCGACGAGCGGACGCTCCGGCAGGTGATGCGCATCCAGGTGCCGGACGGCGTCAACATCGAGATCGTCCTCAAGAGTTAGCCACCGGCGGCCGTGATCGTTCGCGCGGCGCGACCGTATCTGCTCGGGGGCGCGGCGGGGCTCGTCGTCTGGTGGACCGTCACGCTCGTCGCGCTCCGCGCCGCCCCGCTAGGGGTCGGGGTCGGCCTCCTCCTCTCCGCGCTCTGGCTCTTCTTCGTCGTCTTCTTCCGGGACCCGGAGCGCGTGCCGGGGCCCGGGGTCGTCTCCGCCGCCGACGGCCGGGTCCGGGCCGTCGCCCGGGAGGGGGACCGGTGGCGCGTGGCGGTCTTCATGAACGTGACCGACGTCCACGTGAACCGCTTCCCGATGGGCGCGAGGGTCGTCTCGGTCGGTGACGCGGGGGCCGGGTTCCGACCGGCCTATTCGGAGGACGCGACGCACAACCTCCAGCGCCGGTACGCCCTCGCGACCGCCGACGGGGCGGCCGAGGTCGTCCAGATGACCGGCATCGTCGCCCGGCGGCTCGTCTCGTTCGTGCGCCCCGGCGACGAGCGTCCCAAGGGGGCCCGGCTCGGCATGATCGTGCTCGGTTCTCGCGTGGACGTGCTGCTGCCGGCGGACCGGTTCCGGCCCGCCGTCCGTCCGGGGGACCGGGTGCGGGCCGGCGTCTCGACGATCGCCGAGGAGCTCGCGTGACCTCGATGAGCCGCGTGGGGGCGAACCTCGCCACCCTCGCGAACGCGCTCCTCGGACTCGGGGCGATCCTGTACGTCCTCGCCGGGAACGCGATCTGGGCGATGCTCCTCGTCGTCTGCGGCATCGGGTTCGACGGGCTGGACGGGATGCTCGCCCGTCGGGCCGGCGGTCCCCCCTCGCCGGTGGGCCGCGTCCTCGACTCGGTCGCGGACGCCGTCACGTTCGGCCTCGCTCCGGCGTTCCTGGTCGCGGTCCACACCGAGCACGCCGCGCTCTGGGCCCCGTATCGGGGGTACGCGCTGCTCGCCGCGGTCCTCGTGGGGAGCCTCGCCCTCGCGCGGCTCGTCTACTTCACGGCCCGCGGCTGGCGGCATCCGGATTTCGTCGGCGCCTCCACCCCGCAGAACGCGCTCGCCGTCGTGGTCCTCCTGCTGTTCCTCGACCGCCCGGCGTTCCTGGGGACCAATCCCCCCGCCGCGCTCTCGCTCGTCGCGGCGCTCGCGGTCCTCATGGTCCTCCCGATCCCGTACCCGAAGATCCGCCGCGGAGGGACGCTCCGACCGGTGATGACCGTCGTCGCCGTCGCGCTCGCCGCCGCGCTCGTGCCGCTCCAGTTCGTGCCGGCGCCCGGCTCGGCGGTGTACCTCCTCGCCGAGGCGTGCGCCGCGGTCGGCGCCGCCGGCCTCGCGACGTTCTACGTGCTCGGGCCGTGGACCGTGCGTCCGCCGGCGCCCGTCCCCGCGGGTCCGGGAGGGGCGCATGACCCGTAGTCCGTCCGGTCCCGCGGCCCTGCACGCCGTCGCCCTCACCCCGCGCGAGGCGCTGCTGTTCGAGGCGGGGATCAAGCTGGGCGGCCTGTTCCACCAGTACGTGGGGATCCCGGTCTCCCCCGGGACCGCCGGGGCGCTCGCGCGGAGCATCGAGCGGGCGGTCGGGCTCCAGCCGTACGTCGAGTCGGTCCGGATCCGGCTCCGTCCGCAGCGCGCCGGCCCGACCGGCCCGGGCCGGTTCGCCTACCGGTACCTGACGGCGGAGATGATCGAGGCCCGCGTCACGCTGGTCGAGGGGTCGCTGCGGGTCACCGCCGAGCTGACGTACCGGCGGGACCTCCGCTACCCCCTGATGCGCGTCCTCGGCCTCGCGCGCGTCCGCGGCCGCCGGTCGAGCGCCGTCGGCGGGGCTACGCGGTCCGCTCGGCGAGCGGGACGTACGTCTGGTCGACGGGGCCCACGTACCGCGCGGTCGGCCGGATGAGCCGGAGGTCCCGGTACTCCTCGAGGACGTGCGCGGTCCAGCCGGCGACGCGGCTGGCGGCGAAGATCGGCGTGAACAGGTCGCGCGGGATCCCGAGCGTGGCGTAGACCGACCCCGAGAACAGGTCGACGTTGGGGTACAGCCCCTTCTCCCGGTGGACCACCTCGACGACCTTCTGGAGGACGTCGTACGCGTGGAGGTTCCCCGCCGACTCGCCGACGCGACGGGACCACTCGCGGAGGATCGTCGCGCGCGGGTCCTCGACCTTGTAGACGCGGTGGCCGAAGCCCATGATCCGCTCGTGTCGCGCGAGCTTCGCCTTCACGACCTCCTCGGCCCGGTCCACCGTCCCGATCTCGTCGATCATCTCCATCACCCGCTCGTTCGCTCCGCCGTGGAGCGGGCCCTTGAGCGTGCCGACCGCGGAGGTGATGGAGGAGTAGAGGTCCGACAGCGTCGACGCCGTGACCCGGGCGGCGAAGGTCGAGGCGTTGAGCTCGTGGTCCGCGTGGAGGATGAGCGACACGTCCATCGCGCGGGCGTCCAGGTCGGACCCCTCGCGGCCGGTGATCTGGTACAGGAGGTTCTTCGCGTGCGAGAGGTCCGGCCGCTCCTTGAGCGGAGACAGCTGCGACCGCCGGCGCTGGAAGCGTCCGATCATCGTGGGGATGGCGGCGGTGAGCCGGAGCGCCCCGCCGATCGAGTTCGGCGACGGCTGGGTCTCCGACGGCTCGAACATCGGCAGCGTGGAGACGACGGTCCGGAGAATGTCCATCGGATTCGACTCCGCCGGCAGGGTGTCGATGAGGCGTCCGACCGGCTCGGGGAGCGCGCGGAGCTGGGCGAGCCGCTGCTCCAGGTCGCGGAGCTGCTCCGCGGTCGGGAGCCGCCCGTACCACAGGAGGTACGCGACCTCCTCGAAGGTGGAGTGCTCCGCCAGGTCGCGGATGTCGTACCCCTCGTACAGGAGCCGTCCGCGCTTCCCGTCGATGAAGGTGATGTGCGACTCCAGCGCCACGATGTCCTGGAGCCCGCGCTGGACCTCGGCCGGCGCGTCGGGGGTGCTCGCCATGCGGGTGGAAGGCCCGGCGGGCACTTAACGGGTGTCGGGCCCGGGGGGCCTAGCCGCCCGCGGGCGGGGCGACGGCGCCGACCCGACGACGGATGTGGGCGAAGTCGGCCGCCACCCAGAGGGGCAGGGAGATGAGGAGGCCGATCCCCGCGACGAGGAACGTGAGGCGGTAGCTCCCGTAGTACGACAGGACGCCGGAGAGGAACGCGCCGACGATCGCCGCCACGCCGCCGAGGGCGCTGTTGATCCCGAGGAGGCCCCCGGCGTCCCGGTGGCGCAGCGCGCGGAACAGCACGAGCGACGAGGCGGTGGAGTAGAGCGCGATCGCGCAGCCCAGGAGCGCGTAGACCGCGGCGTTCGCGCCGAAGATGAGCGACCCCCCGACGAGCGACGGCACGAGCGTGAACCCGGCGACGGCGAGGTAGCCGGCGCACCGGAGGACCGTGGAGGTGCGGACGAGCCGGTCCGCGCCCCCGCGGGTCGTGAGCGAGCTCGAGGCCGGGTAGGCGAATCCCTGGGCGGTGCTGTTCGCGACGTTGATGAGGAAGATACCGGCGAACGAGATGCCGGCCGCCGAGAGGTAGAAGGTGTAGGACACGTTGAACAGGTTCGAGGAGAGGTTGAACAGGAGCGAGGCGGCGAAGATGAGCGGCAGCTCGCGGTGGACCTCCTCCCGGAGCCGCCGGAGGAGACGCCGGCCCAGGGACGGGAAGTAGTCGCGCGGCCGCGGGATGAACGGGACCGCGAGCCGGAGCGACACCGAGTGGCGGAGCCGCGACGCGAGGCCGGCGGGGTCGCGCGCCACCGCCTCGGCGGGGAGCCTCCGCGGCGCGTCCCGGACGCCGAGCCAGACGATCACCGCCGAGGCGAGCGAGAGCGCCGCGAGCACGCCGAGGAGCGGCCGGAGCACCTCGTTCGCTTCGAGCCAGAAGAAGCCGACCAGCCCCCCGGCGATGGAGCCCAGGATGCTCATCTCCTGGAACGACGCGTACGCGGCCGGCCGCTCCTCCTCCGAGAACTTCTCGAGGATGAGCAGGTTCGACGCGCTGACGCCGGCCGGCGTGAGGACGCCGACGGCGGTGTACAGGATGAGGAGCGCCGAGAAGGACGTGAGCGGGATCAGGAGCAGGTAGATCGCCGCGAACCCGACGTAGTTGATCAGGAGGAACCGCCGGCGGAGCGGGTACCGGTCCGAGAGGTAGCCCCAGGCGATGGAGGCGACGATCAGCGCCCCGTTGAACAGCGTCGTCGCGAGCGCCCACTCGATGACCGCGCCGTGCGCCGCGAGGATCAGCAGCTGGAGCGAGAGGCTGAACGCGCCCGTCGCGGCGTTCACCGGCACGAAGGCGACGAGCCACGGACGTGCGAGGAAGCTCGCCCATCGACGGGGAGTGCCGGTTGCCATCCGGGGAACGCTCGACGCGGGGACGGCCCGGTCCCCTTAAGCCGTGCCGTTCATCGGAACTCCGGCGACCGCCGTTCGCAAACGCTTATAAATCGCGGCAGGTCTCGCGCTCCCGAAGAGAGGCTCAGCCAGCGTGGCGATCGGGTTCGTCCTTATCAGCACGGCGCCGGCCAAGGAGCACGAGGTCTACACCGAGCTGCTGCGGGTGAAGGAGATCGTGGAGCTCCATCCGTTGTTCGGCGAGTACGACCTCATCGCGAAGGTCGAGGCGAGCGACTTCAACGCGCTGGGCCAGGTCGTCGTCGACAAGATCCGGTCCGTGGCGGGCGTGATCGACACGAAGACGCTGACGGGCATCAAGTTCTGAACGGACGGTGCAACAATGTGGGATTCCCTGCCGACGGTCTCCGCCCTCTTGGCGAACAACATCGTGGGCGCGCAGTTCATCGAGATCCTGCTGCTCATCTTCGGCCTCTTCCTGATCCTCGCGGGGGCGTTCACCGCCTACTTCGGGAGCGGCAAGAGCCGGACGATCGGCGTGGGGCTGCTCGTCGCGGGGCTCGTGATCGGCCTCGGCATCGGCTACTGGTACCACGCCTCGGTCGGGAACCTGGGGTCGCTGCTCTGGGAATCGTTCCTCGTGCTGATCGCGGCGGTGATCGGCGCCCTCGCGGCGGTGGCGATCTTTCTGGTCGCCATCATGAAGTCGTAGGGGCGGGGGCTCCCCCTCGGGTCCGCGGGGCCCGGCGCTCCCCGTCGCGACGATGGCCCGCCTGGTCACGCTGACCACCGACATCGGCTGGGCGTACGCCGCCCAGATGAAGGCGGTCCTGTACCGCACGCTCCTCCCGGGCTCGGTCGTCGACCTCACCCACGACGTCCCCGCCCACTCGGTCCCGGAGGGCGCGTTCCTTCTCCAGTACATGGCCGAGGGATTCCCGGCCGGGACCGTGCACGTGGCCGTCGTCGACCCCGGCGTCGGGAGTTCGCGGGCGCCCCTCGCGCTCGCCACCGCCGACGGGAGCGTCCTCGTCGGCCCCGACAACGGAGTCCTGTGGCCCCTCGCGAGTCGCCTGGGCTCGCCGCGCGCCGTCCGGCTCGACCCGGAGCGGGTCGTGCCCGGCCGGCCCCCGAGCGCGACGTTTGAGGGCCGGGACCTCTTCGCCCCAGCGGCAGCCCGTCTTGCCGCGGGGGCGGCGATCGAGCAGCTGGGTTCGCCGTTCGACCCCATCCGTCGGGAGCTCCCGGTGCCGCGCGGGACCCCCGAGTCGATGCGCGGCGAGGTGCTCCACGTCGACCGATTCGGAAACCTCATCACGAACGTGCCGACGGAGTGGGCGCCGCCCGCGGGAGCGCGGTTGCGGGTGACCTTGGGGTCGCAGTCCGAGCGGATCCTCTCCCGTGCGCGGACCTACTCCGACGTCCCGAAGGGCCGTGCGGCCGTCTTCGGGTCGAGCTTCGGCCTCCTCGAGGTGAGCGTCCGCGAGGGCTCGGCGGCGCGCCGGTTCCGGGCAGGTGTGGGTCATCCGGTCCGTTTCCGTCTACCCCTAGGCCCCCGGTCCGGTATCAAGCAGCTCTGATCCCGAGCTGGCGACCCGGCATGCGAGTCCTGGAGCGACCCGGAGTGGCGCCCGGATCCCTGGGGGGATCTATGGGATATTCCCGCGGTCGCCGGTCGCTTTCAGGGAATCGGCCGCTAGCTGACGGTAGGACGTGTCCCCATGTGTTAACGCTTAGCCCCACCACTCGGCCCTGAGTCTCTCACGACCGGCGTTGGGGTCCATCGCCCGAGCGATCAGGGCCCGGGCCAGTTCGAGGAGGGGCTCGGGGTCGACATGCTTCCGATGTAATCGGTCGAGCAGTGTCTCGAGGATCCGCCCCGACTGCCCTCGGAACGCGATCCCCAATCGCATCGGTGGATACCTCGCGCGCAGCGGTTCCGGGATCCGCTCCCGGACCGCCGAGTGTAGCCGTCGGCTCGCCACCAACGTCAGCAGCGACGCCCAGAACAGCGCCTCCGCCACCGACCGGTTGGTCGTGTCCACTCGGTCGAGCGCGTACTGGCTCTTCAACTCCTTGAGCATCAGCTCGATTTCCCACCGACACCCATAGAGTTCCGCCACTTCCTCGGCACTCAACACCCCCGCGCCGAAGTTTGCGAGGTACGTGTGGTACTTTCGGGTCTCCTCGTTCCACACCGCCACGAGGCGAGCCGTGAGCGCGTCCCCTCGACGGTGGCCGCCATAGGCCCTCCGTGCGAAGGAAATCTCCACCTCGCTATCGAGTACCTCGCGCTTCGGGCGCGGGAGGACCTCCTTCCAGGGCTTCCCTTCAAGGTCGATCGCTCGGCCCCGATGGACTCGAAGGGATCGGACGATGGTGGGATTCACCTGGGTCTGGAGGCGGGTGAGGTAGAACCCTCCGTTCTCGGCGATCCGGGCGAACGCTTGGTGCTTGTAGAACCCGAGGTCGAAGAGAAGGATCGACCCCCTGACCCCAGGGACCGGGCTTGAGCGTACCCCGCTCCCTGACGCTCTCCGGCATCAGCTCCAAGCGCTTCGGTCCGTTCGCCGTCACACTGACGAGCGTGGCAATCCTGGCGCCGGCCGTCCGCTGGCTCGCCCGAGTGGCCGGGAAGTGGGTCATCAACGACGCCGAAAGCCGTGCCATCGTCGAGTCTTGGTTCAGCACACCCTCGAAGGCAACGAGTTTCGGGCTGAGCTGGTTCCCGGGGCGCGCCTTCATCTAGGAGAGCCCGTGGGCGACACAGAGGTGGAGGAACTCCACGAGTTCCGGGGTGAAGCGGTCATAGAAGCTTGCGTAGCTGTGAATCGGCCGGGCGGCCTTCTGGTTGTAGACATGGCGCAACCGGTCGAGGGAGCGCTGGAGATAGACGCCGGCCTCGGGCGTGACGGCCCAGAAGAACGCCACGGGGTCGAGCTTTCGGTAGCGGCAAACGAAGCCACTCCCCTCCGCGAGGCGGATCAGTGCCTCGGACGGGTAGAGCTCGAGGAGCGTGTCCTGAAGCAGGGTCCGCGGAAGGGCGTCTCGACGGGGTCGGGGAGTCGCGGGCACCCGTGAGGCTCATGGCGCCCCGTATGAATCCGCTGACCTCCACATGAAGGCGCCGATGCCCCGGAACGACCCGAAGCTCGAGCGACTGATCAACTCCATCGCCGAGCAGGACTGTGATAGCGAGGAGGACGTCGCCATGGGCCTCGGAAATGCCATCGAAGAGCACGTTCGGTTCCCCCTCGCCGGGAGGGTCATCGGGGAGAGGGTGTCCGTGCTGAAGGTCGGGGACAGTGTCGGACTCGATGTGATGGCCGTCTGCCAACGGGACGGCCGAAAGTACCGAGTACGGCTCCAGGATGTAGAGGTGTTGGAGCGACCTCCCGGAATCGAGTGGATCGACGCGTACCGGCAGTTCCGCAGAAGGGACGGTTCACCTTAGTCTGGGCATACCCGATAGTGCATGGAGGAGACTCGTCCTGCTGGGCCGCGCCCGGCCACTTGAGGCTCCACTGTGAGTCACGGGGCCCAGCACACTCTCGGGCCAAAGTTAAGTGTCCGGGCGGCTTATGGCCACTTGAGCCATGCCCCGTCGGCTCGGCTCCGTACTCGCCCTTCTTGTCGGTGCCATCGTGGCACTGGCCCTCTTGGTGCAATCAGCATCACTCAGCTCTCCGCTGACTGTGGAGGTTCGGCCAGTGAGTGGACAGGACAACATCTCCGGGAATTTTTCCGTTTACAACCCGGACCCTCCATCCTTTCCCGCTTTCAATGTGTCGACGCAATTCGGTCGGTCGGGAGACGTGTCCTCTAACCTGACCCTCTCCATCACTCCGTTCATCGAGTTCGAGACACCTGAGCGTGCGGCATCGCTGATGGTTGATGTAAGCATCGTGGGGACTGAACAACCGACGATTCGCGGGTTCGGGCTCACCGTGATCGCGCAGTCGGGATCTGGGCCGAGCCAGGAGTATTCCCAATTCTCCGGCTGGGGCTATGGACTAGCTCCATGGCAGGTTAACGTTTCCAACCTCTCCGCTTCCAATCACATACTCGTTAATGGCGACCGGCAAACGCTTGCGTTGGAGAATCAAACGAGGGCTTCGGGCCAGAGTCTCTACAGATTCAGCTTGAACGAGGACTTTGTCTTCTGGGTCCTCGAGTCTTGGCCGGGGGAGCCCTCCGCGCTGATGTTCGACTTTCAAGCAGTTCTGATCGGGTTAGGCACTCCGGTTCCAGTCGAAGCAACGCTCTCAACGATAAACGAAGGTTAGGTGGAAACAGTGAGGATGCCCCGACGCCACTCGGGAAAACTCGCGGGATCAGCGATTACCGCCCTGGTGGTGGTAATGGCATCAGTGGCAGCTGGCTCAATGATTCCTACTTCCACGCACTCGCCGAAGACTGCGTCCCTCTCGCTCGACGCGCTGGATTTACATCCTGAAATGACTGGCTATGAAGGGAACCAGTCTATTTACATGGCGAATATATCGTATCTTCCCTACAATGGCTACGTGATTCCGGATGCGGCTGGGTCTGCTTACGATGTCATCAACGGACCCGACATGAACTGTCTGACCTGTCCATCTGTAAACAATTCAATGAACTTGACATTGGACAACTCGTCGCATGCTCCTCTTGGCCAGTTTCTAGTCTATTTCGAGGATGGCCATCTTGATGTCGAAATCCCCGTAGTGGCTACTGGCTCCGACGCCGGATGGACGCTCGCGACCACTTTCTTCAGTACTATCGGAACCTCGATTACTGCCACGATACCGGGTCTTCCAAGCTGGTCAGGCGCTAGCCTCACTGTCGAGTACGGGAACAACTTCGGCTTGAACGCCACAGGCGTGGAGGAGCCAGGCAACGTTTCGAAGTCCGGGGATTTCGGCCAGCTAGCCCTTGGGGTAACATTCGCGGCGCTTTCAGCGGTTTTCCCAGAGTTCGGAATTCCAATAAGCGCCGCTCAATTGGGATACGCCGCCTACGAGGATTGGAGTTCAGATTCGGGGGTCCAGACGGGCGCACATTTCACTCCTGCCACTGGGTCAGACTATGTCAATGAGACGTTTGGAACTAAAGGAGGCTTGCTCGGAGGCAAGTTAGTCAATCAGTCGCTCTCATTTGTCAATTCGTACAGTGGGGATACCGAGATACAGCTTCAGTTACAACCGTCTGACTTCCAGCAGGCCCACTACATATTGATCACTGGGCAGAACATGATCGGAGGATTCTCGATTGCACAAGACAACGAGACCGTCATTCCTCCTGCCCCTGCTGCCCACGTCACCCTGAATCTCTCGATTGTTCCCGCAGTTCAGGTTCACGGGTACGTCTATTTGCACGGTGGCTCGACTCCGACCTGGGATGGGGGCACCGTGTACGTGATTGAGAACGGACAAGAATATCCGACGAGCACAAATTCGAATGGTTACTACAATTTCTTTGCCGCCCCCGGGGCGGCGATTGAAGTGTGCGGGACGTATGATGTCCCGCTTGGAAATTATGAGGACTGTGGGAACATCTCGGGTGGATCGCCAGTGCGAGATGGGGCAACAAACTGGCTAAATCTTACGCTTGTCGATCCCACGGGTACATTGAGCGGATACGTGACTAGTTCCTCCGACGGGGATGCCATCGACGGGGCCGATGTCTCAATCAGCGCCTCAAGTGGTGCTTATGAGAATGTCGTCACAAACAGTGGGGGTTACTACGATGCTTCTCAGATACCAAACGGTACCTTTACGGTGACCGCGAGCGCGAATCATTACGATGCATCGACCAAGCAATTCGCCATAAGCCAATGGCGTCAATCTGCTACCCTCGACTTCTCCCTTTCCCCGACCTCGGGAGAGGGTTGTGTCCTCACGGGGACTCCAATCCTCTTGGAAACAAGGCAACTCGTACCGGTACAGGACATAGTCGCGGGTGACCATCTGGTTTCGGTGGACTTAGCTTCGACGCCTAGCCTTATTGGAGATCTAGTCGATAATACGGTGGTGCAAATTACGGTAAGTGACGTCAACCAGGTTGTTGATATCAATCAAGGCCTAATCTTCGTCTCCGGATGGACCGATCAGCCACTTCTCGCGCGCTCTCAAAACGGGAGCGTCGGGCCCATTTTTCTCGGGCAATTGAACACGACGATGTCTCTTTACGACGCCCTGACGGGGACTTGGATACCCATCAGCAGCCTTCAAGTGCTCCAAGGTACGTTCACGGTTTACGACGTGGTAACTTCCGCCAGCTTTGCGGCCTCGAATTCTAAGCTGAATAACTATGTAAGCGGTTCAGGGGTTCCTCTCGTAACGAAATACTAGTTACCCTGACGAATTCGGGCCCTGACTTGGGCAAGAAGGCAATTCCGCTTGTTTAGCGGTACGGCTGAGGGACTCCGGACTTGCGTCTTGAGCCCAGTTGAATCCCGAGGCAGCGTAGCTGAAGAGCCACCTCTGAGGCATTACGGGACGGTCTCAGGGTCGGGCACCCCACTTTCGAGCAGATATGCGGCCGACTTACGGCTCCGCCGGCGCAAGAGTAAATACGGAGCCGATTACGCTCGATCGGAACCGGCCCGTACCGCCGCGGAACGATGGCGAAGCGCGACTACTACGAGGTGCTCGGCGTGGCCCGAACGGCCTCGCCCGACGAGGTCAAGAGCGCCTACCGCCGACTCGCCCGGCAGTACCACCCGGACCTCAACAAGTCGAATCCGAAGGCGGCCGAGGAG
>JASHRQ010000059.1 GCA_030037265.1 Thermoplasmata archaeon
CGGCGCGGCGTCCGGTGCTCGACCGCGCGTCGCAGCGCCGCCCGCACGTCGGGGGAGGGGCTCACCAGCTCTCGGGCCCGGGCCGACCGGAGGCTCACCTCCGCCGTGGCGTAGCCGACCGGCCGTCCGCGACGCTCCGCGAGCAGCACCTGGTCGGGACGGATCTGGCGCACGAGGAACCGGGTGCGGAAGGAGTGGGGAAAGCGCCGGGCGAAGCCGAGCCGTCCCGCGTTCGCGCGCCGGTGCAGCCGCTCGAGGACCTCCGCGTCCGCCCGGGTCGCCGGCCGGACCCGGACGTCGGTCGGGGCGACGGGCGGGGCCCGGCCGACGTACCGGAGGGAGCTCCGCGGACGGTACAGGTCCCGGTACCCGAGGCGGCGGTACAGGTCGTACGCCCGGTTCGACCGGCCGGTCCAGAGCAGGCTCAGCCGGAGGCCGTCCGCCCGCTCCCGCCGGTGGACCTCGTCGAGGAGCCGGCTTGCGAGGCCCCGGCCCTTCGCATCCGGGCGGGTCATCACGGTCTCGATCCCGGTCGCGGCCTCGGGGCCGTCCGGCGTGACGAACGGGTAGCGGGAGGTGTAGACGCCGGAGAGGACGTCGTCCCCCTCGACCGCGAACACCGCCTGGTACGGCGTCCACGGGAACCCCGCCCGGGCCATCTGGTCGTACTCCCGGAGGTCGACGACGCGCCCCCACGCCGCCTGGTGGAGCGCGATCACGCCCGGGAGGTGGGAACGGCGGGCCTCCGCCAGCGTGAGCACCTCGATGGCCATGGGTCCGGGAGGACCGCGCGGGGCATAACCGTCGGGGCGGAGCGCCCTCAGCGAGCACGGGCCGGTCGGGAGCGACCCGGGCGCCGGCGGCGTGGGCGTCGCCGGTCGAACCGGAGCTGCATCTCGCGCGCCGGACGGAACCCGTGGCGACGGTAGAGCGGGACCGCCCGGCGGGAGGACTGCAGCGAGACGATCGGGTAGCCGTGGTCCCGAGCCCACCGGACCAGCGCCGCCACCAGCCCCGCCCCGGCGCCGGAGCCGCGGTGGGGCCGCTCGACGAACAGGCAGGTCACCCGCGGCTCGAGCTGGCGGCGGGGGCGGACGAGCCGGGGGCGGTCGTCCCGGAGCCAGAGCGTCCCGCTGCCGACCACCTCGCCCGACGGGGCGACGGCGAGGAACCCCACGAGCCGCCGACGGGCGTACTGGTCGCGGACCCAGCGGGCGTACCGTCCCCGGAACCCTCCCAGCTCCTCCCACGGCACCCCGCCCAGCTCGTGCGACAGCGCGAGCCGGTGCCGGACGAGCCAGCGGAAGGCGGCCGGCCGGACCGGCCGGATCGCGTAGCGGGCCCGCCGGGAGCGGGCGGTCATGGGCGCGCGGGGCCGGGGAGGCGGGACCTCGGTCGGGGCGGTCGCCCGGCGAGGGGAGGCATGCGGTTGCCGGGATTTGAACCCGGGTAGGCAGCTTGGGAAGCTGCCGTCCTGACCGCTAGACCACAACCGCGCGGGCGCTCCCGGGAACGGCGGCCGTTCTTCATCTTTTGCGCTCCGGCGGGACCGGCGCTCAGAGCAGGAGCCCGACCGACTCCGACGGGATCGCCGACGGGACCGCGAGGAGGTCGGCGTTCGTCAACCGGTGGAGCGACTCCCCGGTCGCGGGATGCCCCCGGGCGAGGAGCCGCTCGGCCTTCGCGAGGTCGTTCACCCCGACGGCGACGAGCACCCGCGACCCCTCCCGGGCGACGAGGATCGCGATGCTGAGGATGTTCACGCGCCCCTTCCCCAGGGCCGCGAGCGCCGCGAGGAGGCTCCCCGGCCGGTCCTCGAGCGCGAGCGTGAGGAGGTCGCGGGCGTCGACGGCGTACCGGGCCGCGCGGAGCCGCCGGGCGGCCCGCGGGGGGTCGCTCACGACCAGCCGGACATGCCCCTCCCGCTCGCTCGAGTCGACGGAGATCGCCGCCAGGTTGATCCGCTCCTCCGCGAGGTGCCGGAGGACGCGGGCGAGCTCCCCCGGCCGGTTCGGGAGCCGCAGGGACAGTTCCTGGATCGTCATGTCGGGGAACGGGCCCGGGAGACGGGCGCGGAGCTAAAGGCTAGCCCGTGCGTCGGGGGCGCGGCCCTCCCCGAGCCCGCGCGTATTTATACATGGACAAGGGTAAATTCCGATGCTTTGGGCCCGCCGGCCGAAGCGAGTCCGACACCGATGGGGGAAGCGGGGGTTCGCCGCGGACGTCGCGCGCTCCGGCGCCGGCTCCGCCGGCAGCGCCGGGGGCTCGTTTCCGTGGTCGGCACCCTGCTCGCGCTCCTGGTGTTCCTCTCGCTGTTCGGGACGTTCCTCGTCTTCTACCTCCCGCTCTGGATGACCGACGACGAGTCGGCGTTCACCGCGAACCTCCAGGCGTCGCTCGCGAACCTCCAGTCGAACATGCAGCTCCAGACGCTCGAGGGGAGCTCCGCCTCGCTCGCGCAGCCGTTCACGATGACCTCGCAGTCGGTGCCGCTGCTCGCGGTGCCGACGTCGGCGACGCTCTCGTTCCTGCCGGACACCGCCGGGGCGAGCGTGAGCCTCAAGGTGCCCAACTTCTTCGGCTCCGGGCTGACCTACAGCCAGAGCCTCTCGCTGGGCACGCTGACGCTCGTCGTGCCGAACCGGTACTACACCGCCTCGACGTTCGAGTACGAGGACGGCGCGGTGATCCAGAGCGTCTCCGACACGAACCAGTACGTCGTCTACCCGCCGATCTTCTCGATCGAGAAGCTGGGCCAGAACACGACGCTCACGGTCGCGCTCACCCAGATGTACGGGAACGCGACGCGGCTCGTCTCCCCGGGGACGATCCAGGTGTACTCGCAGCTCCTCGGGACGGTCCAGACCCTCACGAGCCAGTACTCGACCGGCACGCTCGCCCCGGTCCTCACGCTCCAGACGCACTACGCGTGCGCCTGGACGAACTTCTTCCTGCAGGAGCGGCGGTCCGGCAACATCTCGGCGAGCCAGATGACCGTCACGTCGACCGACACGAGCGGCTGCAAGACGGTGAACGGGGACTCGGAGACCGTGACCGTCGGGTTCACCGCCATCAACTCCCTCACCGTCATCGTCTCCAACTTCCAGCTGAGCGCCGGCATCGGGGTGACGTGAGCCGATGGCCGGGTCGAGCTCCTCCTCCTACCGCGTCCGGATCCCCCGGAGCAGCGCCGGCGCCCCGGCCGCGGGGACCGCCCCGATCCTGACGCCCCCGGAGGGCGCCGAAGGGGAGTCCGCCCCGATGGCCGACGTCCCGGGGACGTACATCACCGCGATGCCCCCGCTCCCGTCGCCGGACGCGAAGGTCGTCGAGGTGCGCGCGGTCAACCCGCCGTACTCCTACTCGCGGATCTCCTACGACGACAAGGCGAAGGAGTACATCTACGAGGTCGTCGAGCCGCAGCTGTCCGGCCACGAGCGGGAGCTGCTCCAGAACCTCAAGGACGCCCTCGCCCGCGTGGTCGGCTCCGAGGTCGCGTCCCTGTCGAGCGGCGACAAGAAGCAGTACCTCCGCGCGACCGTCGAGGAGTTCCTGAAGACCCGCGGGATCCAGCTGAGCCCGGTCTCCGCCGAGCGGATCATCTACTACATCCAGCGCGACTTCGTCGGCTACGGACCCGTCGACGTCCTGATCCTCGACCCCCGCATCGAGGACATCTCGTGCGACGGCGTCGAGGTGCCGCTGTTCGTCTTCCACGGCAAGTACGAGTCGGTGAAGACGAACGTGGTGTTCGCGACCGAGGATCAGCTCAACTCGTTCATCGTCCAGCTCGGCCAGCGCTGCGGGAAGTCGGTCTCGGTCTCGAGCCCGATCCTCGACGGGACGACCCCGGAGGGCCACCGCGTCCAGTCGACGTACTCGCGGGAGGTCACGACGCGCGGCGGCAGCTTCACGATCCGCCGCTTCAAGGAGAAGCCGTGGACGCCCGTCGACCTCGTGCTCGCCGGCAGCGCGAACGAGGAGATGGTCGCCTACTTCTGGCTCGCGGCGGAGCAGGGGGAGTCGCTCATGGTCTGCGGCGGCCCCGCCGCCGGGAAGACGAGCACGCTCAACGCGATCGCGCTGTTCATCCCGCCGACGGCGAAGATCGTCTCGATCGAGGACACGCGCGAGGTGAATCTCCCGCACGAGAACTGGATCCCCGGCGCGACCCGGAGCGGGACCGGCGACCGCGGGCCGGACGGCAAGGCGGCGGGCGAGGTCGACATGTTCGACCTCGTCCGGGCCGCGATGCGGCAGCGCCCCAACTACATCATCGTCGGCGAGGTCCGCGGCAAGGAGACGTACACGATGTTCCAGGCGATGGCGACGGGCCACACCACCTACTCGACGATGCACGCGGACAGCGTGAAGTCGATGGTGAACCGGCTCGAGAACCCGCCGATCAACACGCCGCGGATCCTGCTCTCCGCGCTCAACACCGTGGTGATCCAGATCCAGGCGCGCACCGAGAAGGGGGTCGTGCGCCGGCTGAAGCAGGTGCTCGAGATCGTCGGGTTCGAGCCCGAGACGAACGAGCTCATCACGAACACCGTCTACGAGTGGGACCCCGCGACGGACAAGTTCGTGTTCAAGGGCCACTCGTTCCTGTTCGACAAGATCATGGAGCTCAAGAACTACACCCACGAGGAGATGGAGGCGGAGTTCCGCCGCCGCGTCGCCGTCGTCGACTACCTCGTGCGGCAGCGGATGAACGACCACCGCGCGCTCTGGCAGATCGTCACCGACTACTACAAGGACCCGAAGACGGTGATGCAGCGCGTCGGCATCCCCGAGCCCGAGCCGGCGGTGACCGCCGCCCCGGAGGCGGCGGCGAGCTAGATGCCGGCGACGGAGAACGCCACCCGGGTGCTGGGGCGACCGGCCGCGCCGGCGACCCCCCCGTCCGGGCCGGCCGAGGGGGTCCGCCCGATCCGGGTCGCGCGCGGGGCCCAGCCGTCGCGCGCGCCGCTCACGCCGTTCCAGCAGTGGGCGTGGGTCCACTTCAAGGACCGCGTCAAGATGGGCCCCGCCGAGGCGCTGCTCGAGGAGAACCTCGTCAAGGCCCACATGCGGCTGCGCGGCGAGGAGTACCTCGCCTGGGTGATCGCCTCGACGTACGTCACGGCGGCGGCGCTCGCCGTCGCCGGCGTCGTGCTGGGGGCCCTCATCTACCTCTCGAGCCCGGGGCTCACGACGATCGTCTTCGGCCTCGTCGCCGCCGTCGGCGTGCCGGCCGGCGGCACGGCCGTCACGAACGTCCTCCTGAAGGCGATGCCCGGCAGCACCGCCAAGTCGCGCGGCGTCGCCATCGACCGGCGCATCGGCTCGGCGATGAGCTTCGTGAGCGCGATGGCGTCGGCGGACGTCAACATCGACCAGATCTTCCGCGACCTCGCGAAGGAGAAGGTGTACGGCGCCGTCGCCGAGGAGGCCGCCTGGATCACCCGCGACACGGAGCTCCTGGGCGTCGACATCCTGACCGCGATCCGCACCGGGGCCAACCGGACCCCGTCGAAGCGGTTCCAGGACTTCCTCCAGGGGGTCGTCACGACGGCGACGTCGGGGGGGCAGCTCAAGCCGTACTTCCTCCTGAAGGCGGAGCAGTACCAGCGCGAGAACAAGCTGGACGTCCTCCGCCGCACCGAGACGATGGGGCTCCTCGCCGAGACGTTCGTCACCGTCGTCGTCGCCTTCCCGCTGTTCCTCGTGATCATCATCGCGATCTTCGCGGTGATCGGCGGCGGCAGCGCGGGGCTGCTCGACATCCTCTGGGCGATCATCGGGCTCATGATCCCGGCGTTCCAGATCGTCTTCATCATCGTGATGCAGGGCCTGGCCCAGGAGACCTAGGATGGCGACCGCGACCGCGAACCCGGTGAAACCCCGCTCGCTGACCTCGACGCTCGGCCTCCGCACGGCGGAGAAGGAGCGGCCGACGCGCCTCCCGGAGCAGTACGCGCTGTTCGGCGGCCTGGCCGCCGCGGTGGTGCTGTTCCTCCTCGCCGCGCTGTGCGCGACGGGGACCGTCCCGTTCGTGCTGCGGCCCGGCGAGCCGACCGGCGCGAACCCGGCGATCGACTTCTTCGTCCTGGGGGTCCTCGCGCTGATCGCCCCGTACGGCTTCCTCGCGAGCGCCCGGTACCGGCGGATCAGCCGGATCGAGCAGCGGCTCCCCGACTTCCTCCGCGACGTCGCGGAGGCCGGCCGGTTCGGGATGACGCTCCCGGACGCGATCATCGTCGCGAGCCGGGGCCGGTACGACCTCCTGACCGGCGAGATCAAGAAGATGGCGAGCCAGCTCGAGTGGGGGGTGCCGGTCGCGACGGCCCTCAACCTGTTCCGCGACCGCGTGAACACCCCGCTCGTGAACCGGACGGTCTCGATCATCGTGAAGGCGAACGAGGCCGGCGGGAGCGTGGCCGACGTGCTGTCGATGGTCGCCCGCGACACGCGGGACGTCCAGGTGACCCAGCAGGAGCGCCAGATCACGATGCTGACCTACCTCACGGTCATCTACATCTCGTTCTACGTGTTCCTCGTCACGATCTACATCATGGCGGCGGTGTTCCTGCCGCAGATGATCACCGCCGGGGAGGGGATCTCCAGCTCGAGCTCGACCGCCGGCGCGGCGATCTCGCTCAACTTCTCCGCGATCCCCGAGCTGTTCCTCGCGTTCATGGTCGCGGTGATCGTCCACGCGATCGGCGACGGGATCATGTCCGGCGTGATCTTCAACGGCCGGATCTCCGAGGGGCTCCAGCACGCGACGATCATGCTCGCCTCGGGCTGGGCGTTCATGCGCTACGCGGTGCCGAACCTGCACGTCTAGGAAGGGGGGGAACGGAGGGAGGATGGCCGACGCGGACGCGACCTCGGCCCCGACGGCGGGCGGCGACGCCCCGGGGGCCCGGAAGAAGCCGGCGGCGTCCCCGTTCCTGCGCATCGGCGCCCGGATGCGCAAGGGGGTGGACGAGCCGCGCCCGGTGAAGCTCGCGCACCTGGGGATCTCCGCCCAGGGGGCGATCGGCGAGGTGACGCCGATCCCGCCGATCACCGACCCGAGCCTCACCGAGCTCGAGCTGGCGCCGATCAAGGAGGGGTTCTCCTACGTCCGGATCACGTTCAACAACCGGTTCAACGAGCACCTGTACGAGGTCATCGAGCCGCCGCTCACGGAGCTCGAGCGGGACCTCCTCGACCGGCTCCGCGTCGCGCTCATCAACGAGTTCCGCCCGCTCCCCGACGTCGAGACGGACGACCGGCGCCGCGAGCTGCGCCGCATGGTCGACGAGCAGCTCAAGACCTGGGAGCTGTCGCCGAGCCCCGCGACGAAGGGGCGGCTCGTCTACTACCTCGAGCGCGACTTCCTCGGCTACGGCGTCGTCGACGTCCCGATGACCGACAGCCAGGTCGAGGACATCTCGTGCGACGGCGTCGGCGTGCCGCTCTACATCTACCACCGCGTCTACGGCTCGATCCGCTCGAACCTCAAGTTCACCTCGTCGACGGAGCTCGACAACTACGTCATCTGGCTCGCCCAGCGGTCGGGGAAGCACATCTCCGTCGCGAACCCGCTGCTCGACGCGACCGTCCCGGACGGCTCGCGGCTCCAGGCGACGCTCGGGATGCACGTCACGAAGCGCGGGAGCTCGTTCACCATCCGGCGGTTCCGCGACAACCCGTTCACGCCGGTCGACCTCGTGAAGTTCCGGACGATGAGCCCGGAGATGATGGCGTACGTCTGGATCGCCATCGAGCACGGCCAGTCGATGATGGTGTGCGGCGGGACCGCGTCCGGGAAGACGACGACGCTCAACGCGACGCTCCTGTTCATCCCGCCCCAGATGAAGATCGTCTCGATCGAGGACACGCGGGAGCTGAACCTCCCCCACGAGAACTGGATCCCGGCGCTCACCCGCTCCGGGTTCGGCGCGAAGAACGCCCTCACGGGGAAGGCGCCGGGGGAGATCGACATGTTCGACCTGCTCGCGGCCGCGCTCCGCCAGCGTCCCCAGTACCTGATGGTCGGGGAGGTGCGCGGCGCCGAGGCGTTCATCGTCTTCCAGGCGATGGCGACGGGGAAGACCTGCTACACGACGTTCCACGCCGAGTCGGTGGCGGCGATGGTCCACCGGATGGAGAACCCGCCGATCTCGCTCCCGCGCTCGCTCGTGAGCGCGCTCAACCTCGTGCTGCTCCAGCGCCAGGTGAAGGTCGGCACCAAGATGACGCGCCGCGTCCAGTCGCTGACCGAGATCGTCGGGCTCGACCCGGAGACGAACGAGCTCATCACGAACTCGGTCTACTCGTGGAACCCGGCCGACGACACGTTCCTGTACAGCGGCCACTCGTACGTCTACGAGCGGGTGGCGGTCTCGAAGAACTGGACGATGAAGGAGATGGAGCGCGAGGTGCGGCGCCGGGTCGAGATCCTCGAGTACCTGAAGTGGAAGGACTCGCTCGCGACCCGCCAGCAGCCGTTCAACCACCGGGACGTGGGGCGCGTCGTCGCGTCGTACTACAAGGACCCCGCGAACGCCGTCGCCGAGGCGCGCGCCGAGATGGACAAGTACCGCGCGGCGAACAAGGCGGCGGCCGCGGGCGCGGCCGGCCCCGCCGGGGGCGCCCCGGCCGCCGCCCCCGCGGCATAAATCCCCCGCGGGCCTCCCCCGGGCCGGGGGACCGGGCACGGCGTCCAGCGGAACCGACCGGCCGTTCGCGAGTGTCGCGGGCGCCGGCGGCGCGCCGGTGGTCCTGTGGGCGGAGGATTGCCGGACCGGTCTCCCGCGCCGGGTCCCGGCGGGGGGCGTCGACGTCGTCGTCACCTCCCCGCCGTACAACCGCGGCGTCCCGTACGGGCAGTACGACGACCGGCGGCCGCGCGCCGACTACCTCGCCTGGATCGGCGCGGTGGCCGACGCGGTCCGCGCCGCCCTCGCCCCGGACGGCTCGTTCTTCCTGAACGTCGGCGGCTCGCCCACCGACCCGTGGCTGCCGCTCGACGTCGCCCAGGAGCTCCGGCGCCGGTTCGTCCTCCAGAACGTGATCCACTGGGTGAAGTCGATCGCGATCGCCCGCGCGGACGCCGGCCGGGCCGCCCCGCTGTCCGGCGACCTCGCCGTCGGCCACTACCAGCCCGTCCCGTCCCCGCGGTTCCTCCACGGCGCGCACGAGTACATCTTCCACTTCACGCACCGCGGCGACGTGGCGCTCGACCGGCTCGCCGTCGGCGTGCCGTACCAGGACCGGAGCAACGTCACGCGCTGGCGCGCGGCGGGAGGGGGCCGGCGGTGCCGGGGGAACACCTGGTTCCTCCCGTACTCGACGATCCGGCGGCGCGCGACCGACCGGCCGCACCCGGCGACGTTCCCGCCCGAGCTCCCGGAGCGCTGCTTCCGCCTCCACGGGGTGGGCCGCATCCGGCTCGCCGCCGACCCGTTCGTCGGCCTCGGCGCCTCGGCGGTCGCGGCCGCGCGGCTCGGGCTCCCGTTCGTCGGGTTCGACATCGACCGGACGTACCTCGCCGAGGCGGCCCGGAGGGCCGGGGCGGCG
>JASHRQ010000060.1 GCA_030037265.1 Thermoplasmata archaeon
GGGAAGGGCGGGGGGAACGCCACCGCCGCGACGGCGCAGGGCGAGCCGGGCGAGCCGCTCGTCGAGGCGCTGGCGGCGGGCCGGGACGCCGCCCGGGCGCTCGCGGGCGCGTCGGAGCGCTGACCGGCGAGGCCGCGCCGAAACCTTTACCTGCCTGCCGTAACCATCTACACGGTGCTCGGGGGTTTCCGCACGGATTCCCTTCAGTCGTCGGTGCCTCGGATGCAGAACAACGGGTCGGCGGGCGGGACGATCCCGCCCGAGGTCGTCGCGTTCCTGGGCGGCAAGGGCGGCCGCTCGCTGATCGTCAAGGGCGGGGCGGGTACCGGCAAGACGACCTTCGGCCTCGAGCTGCTCGAGCGGATGGGGAAGCCGAGCCAGTCGTTCTACCTCTCGACGCGGGTGAGCGACGAGGCGCTCTACCGGCAGTTCCCGTGGCTCCGCCAGAGCGAGCTCCGGACCCGCATCCTGGACGCGGGGAAGCTGTTCCTCGACACGCTCCACGGCCGCGAGAAGGCGACCGTCGCCGAGCTCCCCGAGGACGAGCGGTCGAAGATCGCGGCCGCGAAGCAGATGATGGCGGCGATGACCGACGAGCGCGGGCCGCCGACGCGCGTCGACCGCGCGCAGCTCGCCGCGCTCCTCCGGCGCAACCCGATGCCGGAGGTCGAGAACTGCTACAACCGCATCGAGAGCGTGCTGCCGGAGAAGGCGCTCCTCGTGATCGACTCCCTCGAGGGAGTGACCCACAAGTACGGACTCGAGATGGAAGAGTTCGTGATGGCCCTCCAGAAGGACCTCGTCGAGAACTCCAACACCAACGTCGTGATGATCCTCGAGAAGCCCGAGGCCGGCGGGATCGAGTACCTCGTCGACGGGCTCGTCTCCGTCGTCCGTGAGGAGCTCGACGAGCGGCGCGTCCGGCACATGCGGCTCGAGAAGCTCCGCGCCACGGCGATCGGCCAGCCGCGCTACGCCGTCACGCTCGCCGGGGGCCGGTTCACGGCGCTCGGGCCGGGGTCGCCCAACCACGCCGCCGCCCCGCCGCCGCCGTGGGGCCCGGAGGCGGACCCGGACCGGTTCTACTCGACCGGGATCTCGGACTTCGACGGTCTGCTCGGCGGCGGGTTCCGCCGCGGGAGCTACAACGCCTTCGAGATCGACGTGAACGTCGGGATCGACGACTACTACATGGTCCTCGTGCCGACCTTCCTCAACTTCCTCACGCAGAGCCGCGGGATCATCGCGGTGCTCGCCGCGGGGGAGTCGCACGAGAAGCTCCGCGAGACGATCACGCGGTACTGCCCGCCGCACATCTTCGACGGGCGCGTACGCATCGCCGACTACACCGCGTCGGAGAGCGAGGAGAGCTACATCGTCCCGATGGCCCGGTACGGCCGCGACGAGGCGACGCGGGCGATGACGAGCGCCGAGAAGGCGGTGCGCGGGCCCGAGGGGAAGCCGTTCATCGAGTACACCGCGTTCGACACGATGGAGAGCCTGATGGGCGACCAGGTCGCCATCCGGCTCTACTTCCAGGGCGTGCAGCGGACGAAGCTGCTCGGCAACCTCGGCATCGGCCTCCTGAAGCCCGGCCTCCTCGTGTCGAGCGAGATCCTCAACATGATGGACACGTACTTCCGGATCATCAACATCGACAACGCGCCGTGCATCTACGGGATCCGGCCGAGGACGACGATCTACTCGATCAGCTACGACCCGTCGAAGGGCCCCCCGCACGCGAAGCTCACGCCGATCCTCTGATCGGCCCCCGCGCCCTACCGGAAGAACCCGGGCGCGAGCAGCCGGAGCCCCTCCATCGCGAGCGCCGGCCCGAGCGTCATCGCGAGGTCGTCGTCCAGCCCCTGGAGCCGCGGCCGCTCGACGGCCACGGCGATCGTCCCCGCCACCGTCGCCAGGAGGACCGCCGGCAGGGGGCGCCACGCCGCGAGCCCGACCAGCCCGCCGGCGCCCATCGCCGCGTAGGCGGCGAACGGCAGGACCGGGTACAGGCGACGCGCCCGCTCGCTCCGGCGCAGCTCGCCGATGAGCGGGTCGATGAACGCGGTGCCGAGCACCGCCACGAGCGCGACCGGGAACGGGAACAGGAGGACGGCCACCACGAGCGCCACGGCGTAGTAGGCGTAGCTCGCCACGCGGGCCCGCTCGTGCTCCCGGATCGTCGGGAGGTCGAGCCCACCCAGGTGGCGCGCCGCTTCGAGCGCGAGGACGAAGGCGAGCGCGAGGAGCAGCGCGTCCTCCGTGGAGACGACGACGAGGAAGCGGGGCGGCAGCACGTAGTAGAGCAGGACCCCGGCGCCCGCGCAGTGCAGGATCCGGCGCCACGCCCGGTCCCCGAGCGCCTCGTCGCCGCCCAGGCGGGCGCCGAGCCACCGACGCCATCCGCCGCCGAAATGCAGGCGGATCGTCACGCGGGTTCGGGGGACCGGG
This sequence comes from Thermoplasmata archaeon, assembly GCA_030037265.1. GTDB lineage: Archaea > Thermoplasmatota > Thermoplasmata > Lutacidiplasmatales > UBA184 > JAKIWV01. The sequence goes on from JASHRQ010000060.1 coordinate 2,452, forward strand.
CGCCGTAAGGCGGTTTCGTCCGCCCGGGGACCGCCCTTGCTCCCCCGCGGTGGGGCCGTCCCCGCGGCCCGCGCCGCAGGCGCTATGAGGCGCGTCCCCGTCGGCCCCGCATGGGTCCGAGCCGCTCCGCGCGGGCCGGGTCTCCCTCGCGTCGGGCCGGCCCGGCGCCCCGCGGAACGCCCGACTGGCGCGCCCGGGCGCTCGCCCGGATCCGTCGGCTCATCGAGGAGGCCGACCCCGACGCGGTCGAGGAGCGGAAGTGGAAACGACCGGCGAATCCGGCCGGCGTGCCCGTCTGGTCGCACCACGGGATCCTCTGCACCGGCGAGACGTACGCGACCCACCTCCGGGTCACCTTCGCGCGGGGCGCATCGCTCGAGGACCCGAAGGGGCTGCTCAACTCCGGCCAGGCCGGCCGGGTCCTGCGCGCCATCGTCCTCCGCGAGGGCGACGAGGTCGACGCCGACGGCTTCCGGGCCCTGGTGCGCGCCGCGGCCGCCCTGAACGCGTCGTCCGGGCGCGGCTGACGCGGCGTCCGCCCCGGAGGGATGAAAGGTTAAGTCGCGCCACCGGTCCGGGGACCCGTGAAGGTCGCGATCCTCATCGGGAGCAAGTCCGACCTCCCGCACGCGGAGGCGGCCCAGAAGCGGTTGGTCGAGTTCGGCGTGACCGCGGAAGTGCACGTCGCGAGCGCGCACCGGAACCCCGACAAGGTCGACCGGCTGGCGCACGACCCCGACACCGAGGTGTTCATCGCGATGGCCGGCCTCTCCGCCGCGCTCCCCGGGACCGTGGCGGCCCGCACGCTGCGTCCCGTGATCGGCGTGCCGCTCCACCGCGGACTCGGGCTCGACAGCCTCCTCAGCGTCGTCCAGATGCCCCCCGGGGTGCCCGTCGCCTCCGTCGGGCTGGACGCGACGGAGAACGCCGCGCTCCTCGCCGTCGAGGTCCTCGCGCTGAGGCATCCCGAGCTCGAGGAGGCGCTGCGCCGGTACCGGGCGAAATGGCGCGAGGAGCCCGCGGTCCCCGCGCCGGGGCCGGCGACGTGAGGGACCCGGCGGAGTTCCACCGCGCGGCGGTGGAGCGGCTCCGCGCGGAGGTCCCCGGGCGGGCCGTCGTCGCCGCCAGCGGCGGGATCGACAGCACCGAGGCCGCGCTGCTCACGCAGGAGGCGCTCGGCGACCGGGCGCGCGCGCTGTTCGTCGACACCGGCCTCCTGCGGGCCGGCGAGGTCGAGCGGGTCGAGCGGTTCTTCTCCGAGAGCCACCTCGGGGCCACCGTCGTGCCGGCCCGGGACCGGTTCCTCTCCGCCCTGTCCGGCGTCGTCGACCCCGAGGAGAAGCGTCGCCGGATCGGCGAGGCGTTCGTGCGCGTGTTCGAGGCCGAGGCGGCCAAGTTCGGCGCCGACGTGCTCGTCCAGGGGACGATCGCGCCGGACTGGATCGAGAGCGGGGGGGCGCTCCGCGACACGATCAAGACCCACCACAACGTGGGCGGGCTCCCGAAGGACCTCGCGCTCCGGATCGTGGAGCCGCTCCGGGACCTGTACAAGGACGAGGTCCGCCTGCTCGCCCGGCACCTCGGGATACCGGACCCGGACCGGCAGCCGTTCCCCGGCCCCGGGCTCGCGGTCCGGGTGAGCGGCCCCGTGACGCCCGAGCGCGTCGAGGTCGCGCGCCGGGCGAACGCGATCGTCGAGGAGGAGGTCGAGCGGCGGGTCGCCGCGGGGACGCTCCCCCGGCCGTGGCAGTACTTCGCCGTGCTCCTCCCGGTACGGACGGTCGGCGTCGCCGGGGACAACCGGGTGTACGGCGAGGCGGTGTCGGTGCGCATCGTCGAGTCGACGGACGCCATGACCGCGACCGCCGTGGCCGCCCCGACGGAGCTCTTGCGCACGATCGCCGAGCGGATCACGCGCGACCTCACCGGCCGGGTGACGCGGGTCCTGTACGACGTGACCGACAAGCCGCCGGCCACGATCGAGTGGGAGTAGCGCTTCCCCCGGGGCCCGGGGGCCGAGAAAAGCCGATAAGCCCCTCCCCACTTCCCGCCGCCGATGGCGCCCGCGGCGTCCCCCGCACCGGACGCGACCCGCACCGTCCGCATCCCGGAGGAGACCGCCCGCCGGATCGAGCAGAAGCTCGCGCGCACCTCGTTCGGGTCGCTCGACGAGTTCGTCGGCTTCGTGCTGGCGCGCCTCGCCGACTCCCCGGGCGAGGGCGGCTTCTCCGAAGAGGACGAGCGCCAGCTCCGCGACCGACTCCGGTCGCTCGGCTACATCGACTGAACCGGGGGGCTCGCCCGACTCGCGGAGCGGGCGGGAGCGGATGCCGCGCGCGAGCCGCCCCGCGACGGTCCTCCCGAGGCTCCACCCGTGGGAACGGGACCAGCTCGAGCGCGCCCGGCAGTGGGACGAGCTCCTCCACCGCACCCCGTTCGGCCGGTCGCTGCCGGACCGGGCCGGGTTCCTGTACCCCGTCGACACCCCGCCGGCGGGAGCCCGTCGGGCGGCGCGCGGCACGCTCTTCGCGCTCACCACGCTGCCGGACGGCGGAGGCCCGGCCCATCTGGTCCGGGCCTCGCGTCGGGCCCGGGAGTTGGCCGACGGACGGCCGGTTCGACTGGTCCAGCCGCAGAAGGCGGTGCTCCCGGCCGCGACGCCCGGTCTCGAGGAGACCGTGCTCGAGGCGTCCGGCCGGGTCCAACCGGCGACGTGGGAGGACCTGGTCGGAGGGCCGACGGCCGGAGCCGCCCCGGCGGACGCGCTCCGGGAACTCCGGGAGGCGTGGGGAATCTCCGAGCCGCTCCTCGGAGCGCTCCTGCTGGCGCTCGTCGGCGTCGAGCCGTGGCATGGCCGACCGGCCTCGTTCGACCTCCTCCTCGAGGCGCCCGACTGGCCCCTCGCGCGGCAGCGGGGCCTCCTAACCGCCGTGCAGGGGCTCGCGCCGCCGTGGACCCAGCGGTCCCGACGGGGCCGGGGTCCTGGCCGCGCCGGAGCCGAGCTCGCGTCCGGCGCCACCTTCACCGCCCGCCCGGCGGCGACGCCGCCGTTCTCGGTGCGGGTGAGAACGTGGGGCCGCGCCGCGCCGACCGACGGCGCGACGGCATCGCCCCGGTCGACGCTCTGGCACGGACCGGCGCTCGCGAGCGAGCTCCCCTCGATCCTCGCGTCGATGAACCTGTTCGTCGTCGCCTACGGCCGGGAGCTTCCCGCCCGGGGGCCCACGACCTGGCCGGAGCCGTCGGACACGGTCCGACGGACCGTCTGGAACCTCCACTGGCCCTGGCCCGCCCCACCCGACGCGCCGGACTGGTATGCCTGGTGGCGCCGCGCGGAGCCACGTCTGGTCGAGTCGTCCCTCGCGGTGGCCGGCGCGCTGAAGGGCCCGGCGGCCGACCGGCTGCGCGCCCATCTCCGGTCGCCGGAGTTCCGGGACCGCGCCGCGCAGACGGCGACCGGGCGCGCGCGCCTCCGCGGCTCGGCCGAGGTGGCGGAGTGCGACCTCGACTGGGTCGTCGACCGGTGGACCCGGACCTTCGAGTCGATGGCCGAGCTCGCCCGGCAGGGCCGGGGCCCGCTCGGGCGGGGCGAGGA
>JASHRQ010000008.1 GCA_030037265.1 Thermoplasmata archaeon
CCCGCAGGGGAAGGGCAGCCGCTCGCGGGTACGACGTCCTATGCGGAAGCTTCGCGGCGGGGGCTGGGGCGACGCCGGGTTCCGGGCGACTCCCCGTGGGTGCCGCTCGCCGCGAGCAGCGCCTGGAGGAGCCGCTCGTGCTTCTTCTCGTCGGACTCCATGCTCTCCCACAGGATCCGCATCACGCCGCCGAGCGATGGGCCTAGGCGGCTCCCAACGACGGGCTGTCCGCCAGCTAAAGCGAAACCGATCCAATAACGGACGACGTCGAGACCGTGGACGCAACGGTCATTGTGTCGCCGGAGACATTCCACGAGCTCGGAACGACGATCACGAGTTGTTGATGGCTAACCAGTGCGGTGACCGGTTCAGACCACCCCACACCACCCCCGGGGAGCGCGCCGTAGCTGTTAATCCACTCCCCGGTGGCCGACAAAATCACCGCGAACCAGCCGGTGGTGTTCGCAACGCAATCACTGACCGAGGGGACCCACGACCGGCAACTGGGCTGCGCGAGGGGCAACGGCATCCCGGACGGAGCGGTGAGATTCCAGCTTGTCATCCAGTCGGCCAGCCCGACCTCGTCGTAGAAGTTCCCCAGCGTCCCATTGGGGGCCGCGATGGCCACTTGAAACCCGGTCGTTGCCGATGTGGTCGTTGGCCCTGAGCCGATGGATGGAGTCGAGAACAATAGGTCATACTCGGCATCGTAGGCCCCCACTCCTGAATTGATCAGCGCGCAGTTATGCGTGAGATTTGCTGTTCCCAGCCACTGTCCGCGACTTCCAACGTCGGTCACGACCAAGGACTGAATGCCAGTTATTCCAACTTCACCGCAGCGGTCAAAGTACACTCCGTAAGCGGAGGAAACGTCCCCAAGCCCCATGAACATTCCGGGTCCGAACGTGATGATCTCCGTCCAAGGTGGGCTCCGTGTAACCCAGTCGCCTACCGTCTCGGATCGCTCGAGGGCGGCACTCCAGGCAACGCGCGCAGCCTCCGAGCTGTCCACGGAGGGGATGACTGCGGGGGAGCTCCAGAAGGTCGTGTTCGCGGGGAAATCGTACCACGGCATGCAGCTGCTGGGATAGGCAATCGGCGAGTACAGTCGGGTGTGCCCCAGCACATCCGTTACGAGCAGGATCTGCTGGCTCGCGTTCGAAAAATAGGCCAGCTGCCAGAACGGAGCTGTTCCGGAGTTGAGGGTCCCGTTGAACAACGGAATGGTACCATTCCACAAGGTGAGGCCGTTGAACGCCTGACCGCAGGAATTGACCGTGACGTTGGTATGGGCGTACCCGATGAGATTCGGGCTGAAGTAGGTCTGCGTCGCAACACCGTAAACGGAGAAGAGCGCCCACGGTCCGCCGCTCGCGTTCGCCACCGCTCCACTCACCGCCTCGAGCGCCTGCTGGAACGTCGGCCCGTCGGCTTTCGTCGAAGGAGTTGTGGGACCTTTTCCTAGGTTGTTGATCAGCCACCAACCCCCGACTCCCGACGCCACGACCACCATTCCGGCCACTACGACGGCGAGGAGTCGACGGCTCCGGACTGCGGTCTCGGTCGGCATCTAGCGCCGCCATGGGCGGAGTGAGGCTAGACAATTAAGGAATTCTGCACGTTCCTTCCGCGTTGGAAGACCACGTGTAGGTGCCAGAGGGATGGAGACGAACTGCCGGTCGCGACGGAGTGGGATTCGCCCGGGCCCGTCGAAAGCCGGGAACGTCGCGTTGACTTTGTCCAGACGCCCCGGAGCGACGGGGATTCGCAGCGCTCTAGACCCTAGCGGGCAGCCGTTGCGGAGCCCGCGGGGCTGAGGGAGCGCCGGCGGCGCCCGGCCGCGGCTCCGCCCGTCCCGCTGGCCACGAGGAGCTGCTGGAGGAGCCGCTCGTGCTTCTTCTCGTCGGACTCCATGCTCTCCCACAGGATCCGCATCACGCCGCCGAGCGACGGGCCCAGGTCCTCCTCGCTCGTCTCTTCCGCCTCGTGCTCGCGGACGATGAGCTGCTCCACGTCCGCGCGGGTGATCCCCGTGGGGACGCTCGACGAGATGCCGCGGTCGAGGTACGCGGCCAGCGACGCCACGATCTCCGCGTGCCGGAGGCTGTCCGAGGCGATCTGGCGGAACAGCGCCCGCGTGAGCTCGTCCCGGGAGCGCTGGGCGAGCCGCATGCATTCGGCGACCGCCGTCTGCTCGCCCGCGATCCGGTTCCGTAGCCAGCGCGGGACCTCGCGCCGGACCTTGGGCGCGGGTTCGCCCGGCTCCGCCCGGGACCGGGTCCGGCGGCGGGCGAACAGTTCGCTGAGCGCGATCGACGCCTCGAGCACGGCGCGGGCGTCCCCGGCGCCGGTCATGAGCTGCTGCGCGGTGCGGCGGGCGATCCGGCGGGCCCGCTCGTCGTCCACGTACCGGCCCAGCCGGCCGCTCATCCGCTTCCCGGACACGTACTGGGAGACCGCCGACGGGACGATCCCCAGGAAGGCGGCCACCTGCCGCTCCGGGAGCCCGAACCCGTCCACGAGCTCGCGGGCGACCATCGCCTGCATCACCTGGACCCAGCCGACGGAGGAGGGGAGCGCATCGCCCATCGCGGCGGCGGCCAGCGCGGCCCGGTACATAGCGCTCGCTCGGGCCCGGCGGCCCGGCGCCGCTCAGATCGCGTTCACGAGGAAGCCGATCGCGAACCCGGCGAGGACGCCCAGGTAGACCAGCTGGTTGCGCCGGATCGACCGCTCCCGGGTGTCGAGCGGCCGGAACGCGACCCGGAGCATCGGCAGGATCACGTAGGCGATCGCGCCGATCGCGAGCGCGTCGACGATGACGAGGAAGTAGGTGTCCCGGAGCGTGAGCGAGACCGGGTTGATGAAGTAGTAGCCGATCGCGCCGCCGAGCAGCGTCGGCAGCCCGCCGATCAGGAAGAACCCGGTCATCATCGCGATCCCCTTCCGCTCGCCGGTCCCGAGGAACGGCGAGGCGATCGGGAACCCCTCGGTCACGTTCTGGAGGAAGAAGCCGACGAAGACGACGGCGAGCACGCCGAGCGCGCCGATCGCCCAGTTCCCGCCGAAGACGAGCCCCTCGGTCAGGTTCTGGAGGCCGATGCCGAGCGCGATGATGAGCGCCGTCGACCGGACGCCGCCGTCCGGCGCGCCCGGCACCGGGGCCGGGAGCCGCCCGGGGAGGTTGTCGACGACGTACAGGCCGACGAACGCCACGACGAACGCGAGCGCGAACGCCACGGAGAGCCCCGCGTTCGCCACGTACCCGTTGGGGTACAGGAGCGGGCTCACGTCCGAAAAGATGTCGGCCAGGAGGAAGACGAGGATCCCGATCGCGGCGGCGTTGAGCCCCACCGCCCAGCGCCCCTGGGCGCGCTTGCTGTAGACGATCGGCATCGACAGGAAGATCGAGAGGCCCATCACCGCGGTCAGCGCCATGAACAGCGCGAAGTCGCTCATCGGGTCCCGTCCGCGCCCGGGAACCGGGGGGGCGGGGGATAAGCGTTCCGTATGTGACGCCGCGAAAAATACCGCTCACTGGGTGAGCGGGTGGGCCCCCGCCGACCGCGCGGGGGTGCGGCCGGACGGCCCCGACGGCCGCTCAGCGCGTGAGGCGGGGGGTCGGCCCGCCGGCGACCGGGGCGGTCGAGGGCGCGGCCCGGCGGGCGCGGACCATCGGGAGCCGCTGATCGGGCGGCGGGACCACGGGCCCGCCGTGGCCGAAGTGCTCGCGGACCCAGTGGCGCACGTCGTACAGGTACAGGTTCCCGTACGGGCAGGCGGCGGCGCACTCGCCGATCCCGGCGCACTTGCCGCTCTTGTACTCCCCCGTCGCCCGGAAGTACTGCGGCATGTCGATGAGCCCCATGTCGCACGCCTTCGCGCAGTCGACGGTCGTGCACGACCGGCAGAGCGCCGGGTCGCGGACCTTGAGCTTGAAGAAGCTCACCTTGGAGAACAGGAGGGAGAGCGTGCCCCAGTGGCAGATGCCCGTCGTGACGCAGTTGTAGTTCCCGACGTACGGGATCGAGACGAACAGGACGAACCAGATCGCGCCGAAGTACAGCTCCAGCGGGAGCATCGCCGGGCCGACGTCGAAGTTGATCCGCCCGCCGCCCGGGAGCGTGTTGAACACCGACGAGAGGGAGATCGCCACCAGCGACACGAGCGCGGCCGTCGAGGCGGTCGTGTAGGCCGTCGAGAACCGGCTCCCGAGGAGGCTCTGCCCGATCCGCGAGGTCCGGTTGAACCCCTTCATCGCGCTCACCGCGGTGCTCTGGTACATCATCGCGGCGCCGCACATGGTCGAGCAGAGCGCGCGGCGGCCGAACAGGACGGTCAGCGAGCCGATCGCGACGTACATGAACAGCACCGCCGCGAAGAACGTGGGCGCGAACGGCCCCCCCGTACGGATCCCCATCCCCCAGTCGACGATCGGGAGGTGCTTGAGCGCCGGGATGCTCCAGAGCGGGGTGTTCGACCAGAGGCTCGGGAGGTAGACGACCCCGAAGGCGTACGCCGCGAGCATGAGCCCCAGGCGGACCTTCTGCTCGCGCTCGCGGGTTTCGCGGATCTTGAACACCACGAGCGTTCCCATCTCGGCCCCCATCACGATGAGGAACCAGGAGGAGACGCAGACCGACGCGAGGAACCAGAGCATGTTGTAGCCCGTCACCGCCACCGCCGCCACCGCGCCGGCGCCGGGCGTGAGGAACGGGATCTGGAGGAGGAAGATCGGCCCGTACACCTGCACGTCGAGCGCGGCGCCCAGGAACAGCTCCGCGAGGAAGATCGTCCCGAGGAGCTGGAACGCCCAGAACGGCGTGAGCGGCCAGGAGATCCGCCGCTCGTCGTCGAACACGGGGGGACGGACGGTGACGGTGAGGAGCAGCGCCAGCTGAAGGAACGCGCCGAGGACGACCCCGAGCACATCGCCGTAGACGACGACGGCGTACAGCCCGACGGTCGTCGCGATCGACACCGCGCCGACGGCCACCATGTACCGGGCGACGGGGCGGTGGATCTGCTTGTTCCGATACATGTACTGCATCAGATGGACGAACATCGCGACGAGGACCGCCGACCCGACGAACACGGCCGCCACGGCCGGGGAGCCCCCGGGGAAGATCGTCGGGGTGAGGAGGACGATCGCCGTCTGGAACAGCAGGATCCGGCGGAGGCCGGGCTCGAGGCGCCGCCACCGGACCGCGGTCAGCGCGGCCATGGCGCCGCCCACCGGGAGCAGCACCCACGCGGAGCTCGCGAGCGAGACGAACGAGTTCACGTCGGTGCTCACGGCTGCCTTCCGTCCGGAACGTCCCGGGGACGGCGCGCGCGCGGCGCGCGGGCGCTCCCGGAACCCCCGAACGTATTGATGCGCATGGCCCCTATTTGAAGGTGGGGCGGCGCCAGGGCCGCCGCGGGGCCGGAGCGGTCCCCGCGGGGGCCCTCCGGGCCGGTCGCTCAGAGCCCGTCATTGTCCGCGTCCCCGAGCAGCGAGATCCCGTCGTAGTCGATCTTCTCGATCGAGTCGACGTCGGCGTTGTAGGCGATGTTGACCGGGGAGGCGCCGAGGGTGCCCGGGATCGGGGCGAAGCCGAGCGTCCCCGCCTGGTCCTGCGCGGGGGCGCGCACGGACCACAGGAGGAACGAGGCGATCCAGTCGGCGGTCGCCTTGGGAATGGAGCCCCCGTACGCGCGCCCCAGGTCCTGGAAGACGAAGACGTACGAGAAGGCAGCCGCCGGGTAGGTCGAGGCGCCGGACTCGTCGACAAGCGTCACGTTCTGCCAGTCGGCCAACCCCGCCGGCAGCTTCGGGAGCGCCGCGAGCGCGGCGGCCGACACGTTCGTCGCGCCCGGCAGCACGAACGTCCCCACGGGGTTCTCGAGCGCGGCGACGGACAGTCCCCCCGCAGTGTCGAGCGGCAGGAAGCCGATCGCCCCCGGAGTCGAGTCGACGACGCTCGCGATGGCGGCGTCGCTCGGCTCCGCCTCCCCCGTGGGCCAGACGACCGACACGGACGCGCCGACGGCGCCGGCCCAGCTCGCGTTCGCCCGGGCGAGGTAGGACGTGAAGGCGAACGTGACGCCGCTCGCGTTCGCCGGATGGACGACGGTGATCGGGGTCGACGGCAGCGTCCGCCCGGGGTTGAGCGCCGCGATCGCCGCCGCATTCCAGGTCGAGACCGCGCCGTCGAAGATCCCGGCGAGCACCGAGCCGTTGAGGCGTACCGACCCCACGCTGCCGGGCAGGTCGTAGACGACGGCGACGGCGCCGATCGCGACCGGGATCGTGTAGAACTTGTTCGGCACCTCCGCCTCCTGGGCGGCGGTGAGCGCCACGTCGGACGTCGCGAAGTCGACCTGTTTCGCCCACAGCTCGGTCTCGCCGGTCGTGCCGGCCTCGGACGTGAACGTCACCTCGCAGCCGGTGGAGTTGGCGAACAGCGCCTCCCAGCCCGGCAGCGCCGCGTCGCCGAAGGCGTCGCCCGCCCCGCGGATCGCGTGGTCGCCGGTGCAGTCGTTGGTCGACCCGATCACCCCGGACGAGTCGAACCAGCCGGCGTGCCAGCCAACGCCCAGGATGGAGACGAGGAGGACGAGGACGGCGGCGACGGTGACGAGCGTCCCCCGTCGGTCCCGCGGGTCGGGCCGGCGGAGCGGCTGCCGGTTCACGACCTCCTCGATCGAGGCCGGCTCGGTCCCGTCGGAGGCGGCGGCCGGGGGCGCGGGGTCGGCCATCGCGCCCCTCACGACAGGTACGGGGCGCTGATCGTCCCGTTGATGTAGCAGGTGACGTCGGGCAGCTGGTCCGGGTCGGTCGCCATCACGACGAAGGTGTAGACGCCCCCGGAGGTGGTCGCCCAGTTGCCGGAGACGTTCGCGTTGTTGACCGGCCCGAGCGTGCCGTACTCGATCGGCGCGTAGACGACCGGCGTGCCGGCCGGATCGAGGACGATGAAGTCGTACTCGGCGGGGGGCCCCGGGAAGTACGACACGAAGCGGAACGTGATCGTCGCCCGGTCCGGGAACGAGTACTGCTCCGTCAGGTTCCGCTGGCAGAGGCAGTTCGTCCCGACCATCTCCACCTTCCACGGGACCGGTCCCGCCGGCACCGTCGCGAGCGAGAACACCAGCACGACGACGAGCGCCGTCGAGGCGACCACCACCCAGAACCGGCGGCTCAGGAGCAGGTTCCAGGCCCACGGAGGCATCCGGAGCCGGTGGGACGGCGTCACGGGGGCAGGCTGCACGGCGAGTACTCCCGTCGCGTTCTAGCCCCGCCGCTCCTCATGATGCTGTCGCCCGGAGCGGCCCGGCCGCCGGTGGCCCTTCGCCGCGGAACGTCACGCGGCGACGGCCGCGGGACCGCGCCGAATCCCCACCCGGCGCATCACCTCCAGGCCCAGCAGGACGAGCACCGCGCCGGACCCGAGGAACAGCCCCACGACGACGTCCCCCACGGGACGGATCGCGGTGAACGGCAGCGTGAGGAGGATGCCCGTCTCGAGCAGCACCGCCCCGACCCAGACGAGCCCTCGGGACAGCCCGATGCCGCGCCGAGCCTCGTCGTGGCCGGGAGCCCCCTCGGACGGCACCGGGCTCCACGGGAACGACGCGATGACCGCGAGACCGCAGACGACGAGCCCGGTCACGCCGGCGAGCAGGTAGACCGACGCCGCCGCGATCGGCTTGTGGGTGACGAGGCGCAGGCCGAGGAGCCCGACCCACAGCACGAGGCCCGCGGCGAGGAGGTACTGGCCGACGCGGAAGCCGAGGGTCGCCACGGTTCCCCCAACGACAAGGGGCCCGCGGCCCCGTTAAGGGTGGTGCTCGGGGCGAATCCCCACCCGGGGGCCGCGGAGGTGGGCCCGGCTCACGCGGAAAACGACTTACCGCAGGAGCAGGTGTGCTTCGCGTTCGGGTTGTAGATCTTGAACCCGGAGGCGTCCAGGCCGAGCAGGTAGTCGACCTTGACCCCCTCCAGGAGGGGGGCGCTCGCCTTGTCGACGACCACGGTGAGCCGGCCGTCGTGGAACGCGACCTCGTCGCCCGTCTCCTGGCGGTCGAACGTCATGCCGTAGGTGAGCCCGGAGCAGCCGCCGCCCTGGACGTACAGCCGGAGCGCCGTGCCGTCCTTGCCCTGCTTCTGCATGATCTTGAGGACCTCGTCCCGCGCCGGGGGCGTCACCTCGATCTCGACCATTCGGGCACCTCTGGGTGATGGAATTCCCGCATGGGCCTTAAGCATTTACTCCAATCCGCGCCAGCATGGCACCGGGTCGTCTGAGGACCGTTCCAGAAGCAGATTGCTGGGGACCGGGGACCGTTGGCCGAACCATGGACCCGATGGTGGACCTCCCCCCCAGGGGTCCAAGTCGATGGCCAGCTTCACCAGGTCCACTCGGCAGGGCCTCGCCCACGCGCGGGACCGTTGCCCGCGGCCCCGAGTGCGTCCCGGCGAGCACCGTCCACCGGCTACTGGGATGCCTAATACTTCCAACCAGCTGAGGTAGGGCGTGGAAGGGGGGGATAGCCCTGCCGACCGGGCCCAGAGCGATTCAAGTTGTCGAGATCACCGAGAAGCTCTCGGAAGTGACCCGGCGACTTGAGGCGCTGGAGGCGTGGACCCGGGCCCCCGTACACCTGAGTCGGGACGGGCGCCCCATCCACATCCGGCTGTCCGTGCCCGACAAGACTGCGGCCCGTGAAATACGCGAGTTCCTAGCTTCCGCCGCAGGGGCCGGCCGGGAGCGCGTCGGGCTCCTGGACCTCGTGACGGAACTGCGACTACCGCCGGACCAGGTTCGTCGGCTGATGGACTCCCTCTCGTCGGAAGGAGTGGAGCGGGTTGACTGAAGACATCACCTTGCCCATCGTGGAGATTGACGGAGAACGCTGGGTCGACCTCGAGTCGGTCGGCGACTCATGGCGGGTCCGGGGGCAGACTTTCGGGAAGCCCCGAAGAGTCTCCGAGGGCGGGGCCGGCCATCGTCTGACCGAGGCTTCGGTCCATGGTCGCGTCAAGGTGACGACGGGTTCCGCCTGGTCCATTGCCCAATTTGCTCGAACCCTTCCACGACCCGATCCACCACGATAGGTTCGAACCCGGTCGGGTTCCGCTCCGGAACCCACGACGCGGTGGCAGTCAGTTTCCCCCGCGGGCGGCACCGCCTTCGCCGGGCTCAGTGACGGAACCATGAGGTGAGGCCGGTCCCGCCGACGCGTGACGGGGGCCCAACCTTATGGCTCCCGACGCGTGGAACCGGCCCATGTGCCGGTTGCTGGGCGTGCTGTCGCCCCAGGAGATCTCGGCGAGCCCGTGGCTCGTCGACTCGGAACGGTCGCTCCTCACGCAGTCCCACGTGACCCCGGAGACCTCCCAGCGGGACGGGTGGGGGATCGGCTGGTACGACGCGGAGAACCGGATCCACGTCCAGAAGGGGATCCACGGCGCCTTCGAGGCGACGGAGAAGCCGCACTACCTCGTCGCCGCCGGGTCCGCCCGGAGCCGGCTCGTCGTCGGCCACCTCCGGCATGCGAGCAATCCGCTCAACCTCTCCCGCGAGCAGCTGCTCGCGCTCGTGAACAGCCAGCCGTTCGAGGACGGCACCTCGCTCTTCGCCCACAACGGCTCGATCCCGTTCCCGACGGAGACGCGGAAGCGGCTGGGGTCGCTCGAGCGGAACGTCCAGGGCGTGAACGACAGCGAGGTGCTGTACTGGCTCCTGGAGCGGCACTTCCGCGACATCGGCGACCCGCTCGCCGCCTACGTCCAGGCCCAGCGCGACCTGGTCGCCGACTGGGAGCGGCTGGGCCGGAAGACCGAGGGGGCGTTCAGCGGCCTCAACGTGCTGTTCTCGACCGGTCCGGAGGAGCTGTGGGCGTTCTGCAGCTACGTGGGGGACCACGGGACGAACCTGTGCGACGACGGGCAGCCGTACTACGAGATGTCGTTCCAGCAGAGCCCGGCGGCGCTCGTCGTCGGCAGCGAGCCGTTCGACGGCCACCGGGAGCGGTGGAGCTCGCTCCCGAACGACCATTACCTCCGCGCCCGGGTCGTCGAGGGGAGGCTCCGGGTCGAGACCGGGAAGATCCCCGCGCTGCAGCTGGTGCGAGCCCGGTAGGCGGAGCGCTCGCCCCCCGCGCCCTCCTTCCCCGACCGCGGACGCCGACCGGGTCCCGACCTCACCTCGGCGCCCGTCGGGCGCCGCGGACGTAGGCCCGGATCATCGGGTCGGGAATGTGGTAGCCGTGGTCGGTCTCCTCGACCAGCCCGGCCTCCCGCAACCCGCGGACCAGGTTCGCCACGGTCGCGTCATTGGGCGGGGACCCCCGCGCGGCGCCCACGGCCTGCCGTAATTCCGACCACGAGAGCGGATTGCAGAGCGCCCGGAGCGCCGCCCAGTACGTCGTCCGGTCCCGGCCGATGAGAAAGTGGCCGACCTCGTCGCGGGCGACGTTCCGGCCCTCCCGGACCGTAGCGGCCTCGGCCGCCTCCGGGTCCATCCGCCGCACCGCGAGGCAGTTCCCATAGTGCGTGAGCCATCCGGGGATCCCATCCAGGGACCGGTCCAGCGCGGCGGCCAGGGCGGAGCGATCCACCGAGAGTCGGTACTCCCGACAGCCCCGCTCGAGGAACCCGAGCGAGGTCGGCCGGTCGAAGGGGTGGAGGTCGATCGGCACGGGGGACCGGCCGAACAGCGGCGACGTCGCCGTGGGAGAGAGCAAGGTCCGGATGAGGCCGAAGGCGGACCCGGTGAACACGAACGTGACGTTGGGGTGCGTGGTGAACACGTGGGCGAGCATCTTCAGCAACGCCCCCGAGGACGGCGCGAGCTCCTGCACCTCGTCCAGGATGACCACGGTCCGGCCGCGTCCGCTGGCGATCGCGTTCACGACCTCCTGCACCGAACGGAGGGGTGGGGGCCGAGCGGACAGGGTCACCCCCGTTCCGGCGACGCTGACGCCCTCGATGCGGCGCAGGGCCTCCTTCACCCGGCCCAGCAGCGACCGGCTACTGCGGACCCCCTCCCCCAGCGCGGTGAGAAGGCCCGCGACGCCCTTGACCCCCCACAGGTTGACGTAGACGGTCGGGTACCCGGCCTGCTGGGCCCCCGCCCGAGCGAGGCTGGTCTTGCCCACCATCCGGGGGCCCAGGATGACGGACCAGCGGCCGTTCTCGATCAGACGGACCAGCGTGTCCACCTCGGCATCCCGGCCGTACAGCGCGCGTCGGCTCTCCTTCGGGGTGAGGTCGAACAGCGGCATGACTTAACCCCCTTAATTACTAAACCCCCTTAAGTAAATTCTCCTCATCCTCGACCGGTGGAAAGTGGCCCGTTCTGCCGGTCGACCGTCCGGGGGGTCCGAACCGGGTCGTAGCGCTCAGCGACGCGGGTTCGGTCCCTCCGCAACGTGGAGGGTCGGGCGGGTGGGAAGGACGTCACGGCGCCTTCCGCTCGTCTCCTCCTCAGGTTGGGCGGCGCGGGCAGCTTCGCCGGGGCGGACCCCCCCCGGCTCCGGGTCCGGATCGCTCCGAATCGATGCGGCACCTCCTCGCCTGAGGCTGCTGTCGGGGGCTGGAGGCCCTTATGGGGGGTAGATGATACGCAGATAGATGCCGCGCCGCACCATCTCCCTAAATTCGAGTGCGTACGATCGGCTCAAGGCGGCGCGACGGCCCGGGGAGAGCTTTTCCGAGACCGTCCATCGGCTCCTGGACCGGCGACGGCCCTCCTTCCGCGCCCTGGCGGGGGGTCTGGACCCCGCGGCGGCGGATGCCATCCGCGACGCGATGCGGAAGCTGCGCGAAGCCGATGGCACCGCCGAGCGGGCCAGCAAGGGCAACTCGTCGCATACGTCCGTCGATGCACCACGGCACACCGCGTCACCCCCTGTGAGAACGAGATCGCTGCGTTCCTCGGGGTCTAGGTTCCTTCCGCCCACC
>JASHRQ010000061.1 GCA_030037265.1 Thermoplasmata archaeon
CCTCGTGGCGCCTGGTGTCCGCCGTGGAGCTCGGAGTGCCTCCCGAGCATGCCGTGGCCCGCCGGGCGGCGGACCACGTGCTCGAGCGGCTGCCCTGGACCCGGTCCCCGCCCCCGCGGGTCGGCGGACGGTTCCGGCTGCACGCCTCCGTGATCGGCAATCCGCTGGGCGTCTGCGCGCGGCTCGGGATGGCCGACCGGGAGCCGGTCCGGCGGGTCGCGCACTCGCTCGCCCGCTGGCAGTGGCCCGACGGGGGGTGGAACTGCGACCCGTCGGAGGGGGCGCACCACTCCTCCTTCTACGAGAGCCTCGCCACGCTCTGGGGCCTCAACGAGTACCTCCGGGTCCGGCCACGGGACGCGGCCGTCCGGGCCGCGGTGGACGCCGCCGCCGAGCTGTTCCTGCGGCATCGGCTGTTCCAGTCGTGCCACGGGGACGCGGTGGTCGACCCCCGCTGGACGCGGCTCCACTATCCGGTCTACTGGCACTACGACATCCTGCAGGCGCTCCACGTGCTCGGCCGGGTGGGCCGGCTCCGCGACCGGAGGGCCCGGGAGGCGCTCGACCGGCTCGAGTCCAAGCGCGCCGCGGACGGCACCTGGCACGTCGAGGGGCGCTTCTGGCGCACCGGCCCCGCGACCGCCGCCAGCACCGAGGTGGTCGACTGGGGGAGCCGGGGGCCCAACGAGATGATCACGCTGAACGCCCTGCGGGCGCTGGTGGGGTCGGGCCGGCTCTCCTGAGCCGGCGCCGACGCCTCAGGTCGCCTCGGCCTCTTCCTCCAGCTCGTGGAGCCCGGCCGGGTCGCCGAAGACGAGCAGGGTGTCTCCTTCCTGGACCCGGAGCCCGGGGGCGAACACGTCCCGGATCAGCTCGTCGTTCCGGACGACACCGATGACGTGCGCGAGCCGCGTCAGGCTCTGGAGCCCCTGGCCGATCAGCTTCGAGGAGTGGAACACCGAGAACTGGGCGATCTCCTTGGTCCCCACCCGCTCGGAGAAGACGATCCCGACCAGGTCCTTCGTGGTCGCGGAGAGCGCCAGGAGGTGGCCGACCGAGATCGAGGACGGGATCACCACGTCGGCGCCGGCGTTCTTCGCCGTGTCGATCAGCTGCTCGTCGTGCACGACGGAGATGATCCGGACGTCGGGCTTGAGGCGCCGTGCGCTCAGGATGACGAGCATGTTGTCCGGGTCCTTCTCGTGGGCCGTGATCAGCGTCGCGGCCGTCGCGAGGTTGGTTTCCTTCAGCGTGACGATCGGCTGGTTCTCGTGCTCGAGGACGGCGAGCACCTTCCGCTTCACGAGCGTCTCGTAGAGCGTGGGGTCCCGCGTGACGACGACGCAGTCGAGGCCCAGCTCGCCCAGCTTGTCGGCGACGTACCGGCCCAGGTGCGTGTAGCCGAACACGATGACGTGCCCCTTCATCCGCCCGATGAGGCTCCGCTCCGCCTCGCCCCGGGCCAGGTCCCCGCTCACGACGGCGCTCACGGTCCCCTGCAGCAGCGACGCCGCCGCGCCCACCGAGACGATGATGAGGACGATAAGGAGCGTCGCCTCGGTCCCGTTCAGCGTCACGAAGTTCCCCCCGTTCGGGACGTACAGGCCGATCGTCGTGATCGTCGACACCGAGGCGAGGACCGCCGACAGGGGAGGCAGGTGCTGGTAGTACGCGAACACGGCCGCGCCGGACGCGAACATCGCGCTCAGCACGATCAGCTGGCGGTAGATGACCCGGGCGAAGACGACGGGAGCGTACAGGAGCTGGTACAGCACGAACCCCACCGTGCGCGAGTGGCGCGGGGGCGCTCGCCGCGGGCGGCCGGTCGTTCGGGACACCACTGCCGACGTGTCGACGGGGCAGCCGGGGCGGCGCTTACGTCTTTGGAGGGGGCGGCCGGAGCCGCCTCGGGAGTCCCGGGTTCCCTCCGAACCGGAGCCGAGGAACCGGGCCGCTCCCGCCGCGAGGGAGGCCGTGCCCCGCCGACCGCCGTCCCGGCGATCCGGTCCCTACCGGTGGAGGTCGAACCGGTCGAGGTCCATCACCTTGGACCACGCGGCGACGAAGTCCCGGACGAACTTCTCCCCGGCGTCGTCGGCGGCGTACACCTCGGCCACCGCCCGGAGCTCGGAGTTCGACCCGAAGATCAGGTCGACGCGGCTCGCCGTCCACCGGAGGGCGCCGGACGCGCGGTCGTGCCCCTCGAACACGTTCGCGTCCGGGGTGGCCTTCCACTCCGTGCGCATGTCCAGGAGGTTCACGAAGAAGTCGTTCGAGAGCGTCCCGGCCCGCTTCGTGAGGACGCCGTGGGGAGACTGCCCGACGTTCGCGTTGAGCACCCGGAGCCCGCCGACCAGCACCGTCATCTCGGGCACCGTCAGGGTCAGCAGCTGGGCCCGGTCGACGAGCAGCTCCTCGGCCGGCACCGTGAACGCGGCCTGGAGGTAGTTGCGGAAGCCGTCCGCCACCGGCTCGAGATAGCCGAACGACTCCACGTCGGTCTGCGGCTGGGTCGCGTCGGTCCGGCCGGGCGCGAAGGGAACGGCCACCTCGTGCCCGGCGAGCTTCGCGGCGCGTTCGACGGCCGCGCCGCCGCCGAGCACGATCAGGTCGGCGAGGGAGACCGGCGTCCCGCCGGACCGCCCCACGTGGAACGCCGTCCGGACCTTCTCGAGGGCGGAGAGCGTCTTCGCCAGCCGCGCGGGCTGGTTGACCTCCCAGTCCTTCTGGGGGGCGAGGCGGATCCGCGCCCCGTTCGCGCCGCCCCGCTTGTCGGAGCCGCGGAAGGTCGCGGCCGACGCCCACGCGGTCGAGACGAGGTCGGAGACGGACAGCCCGGAGGCGAGGACGCTGGCCTTCAGGTCGTGGATCTCCTTCGCGCCGATCGGCTTGCGCGGAGGGGCCGGGACCGGGTCCTGCCAGATCAGCTCCTCCGCCGGGACCTCGGGTCCGAGGTAGCGGGCGCGCGGACCCATGTCGCGGTGCGTGAGCTTGAACCACGCGCGGGCGAAGGCGTCCGCGAACTCGTCCGGGTGCTCGTAGAAGCGCCGCGAGATCTTCTCGTAGGCCGGGTCGGTCCGGAGCGCGATGTCCGTCACCAGCATCGTGGGCACGCGGTGCCGGGACGCGTCGAACGCGTCCGGTATGTTCGCCGGGACGCCCTTCGCCTGGAACTGGTAGGCGCCGGCCGGGCTCTTCGTCAGCTCCCACTCGTAGCCGAACAGGTTCTCGAAGAAGCCGTTGCTCCACTTCGTCGGGGTCCGGGTCCACGTGACCTCGGGGCCGCCGCCGATCGCGTCCTTCCCCTTGCCGGAGCCGAACCGGCTCTTCCAGCCGAGCCCCATCTCCTCGATGGGCGCGCCCTCCGGCGCCGGGCCGACCAGGCTCGGGTCGCCCGCGCCGTGGGTCTTGCCGAAGGAGTGGCCGCCGGCGATGAGTGCCACGGTCTCCGCGTCGTTCATCGCCATGCGCTTGAACGTCTCGCGAATGTCCCGGGCGGCGGCAAGCGGGTCCGGCTTCCCGTTCGGTCCCTCCGGATTCACGTAGATGAGCCCCATCTGCACGGCGGCGAGGGGCCGCTCGAGGTCCCGGTCGCCCGAGTAGCGCTGGTCGCCGAGCCAGGTCTTCTCCTTGCCCCAGTAGACCGACTCGTCCGGCTCCCAGACGTCGGGCCGCCCGCCCCCGAAGCCGAACGTCTTGAAGCCCATCGACTCGAGCGCGACGTTGCCGGCGAGGACGATGAGGTCGGACCAGGAGATCTGGCGACCGTACTTCCGCTTCACCGGCCAGAGGAGCCGGCGGGCCTTGTCGAGCAGCACGTTGTCCGGCCAGGAGTCGAGCGGGGGGAACCGCTGCTGGCCGGTGCCCGCGCCGCCGCGGCCGTCGCCGATGCGGTACGTGCCCGCGGCGTGCCACGCCATGCGGAGGAACAGTCCGCCGTACATGCCGAAGTCCGCCGGCCACCAGTCCTGGCTGTCCGTCAGCACCGTCCGCAGGTCCTTCTTCAGCGCCGCGAAGTCCAGCTTCGCGAACTCCTTGGCGTAGTCGAAGCCCTCGTCCATCGGGTCGGAGCGCGAGGAGTTCTGACGGAGGATCCGC
Organism: Thermoplasmata archaeon; assembly: GCA_030037265.1. Classification (GTDB taxonomy): domain Archaea; phylum Thermoplasmatota; class Thermoplasmata; order Lutacidiplasmatales; family UBA184; genus JAKIWV01. Next base: position 4,099 of record JASHRQ010000061.1, read on the forward strand.
AGATTCAGCCGCGTCGGCCACCAGTCGCTGTTCGACTGCATCCCGAGGTTCGTCGTTCCGTGCACGACCGGGCACTTCTCCCCGCCCTTCTCGGCCTCGCCGCTCATGCCTTCCTCCGATCTCCCCGGGCCTTCCCTCGAAGTCTCAAAGGGTTTCCGGGCCCACCCTCAGTCCCCGCGACGGGATGTCGCTTGCCGAGCGGAGGCGCGTCCCCGGGCACTCGGCGCCGCACGACGGCGCGCGACGGGCGCGGAGGCTACCGAGGGGCCCGAGGGTACGCCACCCCGCGCTCGAACCGGCTCAGGCCCCGGGCCGGAACGGCAGGGACGGGTCCGCGATCTTCAGGAGCTGCTTCCCGACGTTCGCGCTCGTGAACAGCCGGGCAAAGGCGGTCGGTGCGTTCTCGAGGCCCACGACGGTGTCCTCCTTCGACTTGAGCTGCCCCGAGTCGAGCCACTTCCTCAGGGCGCGGACCGCCTCGGGGAACCTCGGAAGGTAGTCCCGCGCCAGCACCCCCTCCATCCGTCCGTTGACCATCGCGAGGTTCAGGTAGTTCGCCGGGCCCGGAGGGGGCTTCGCCGCCGCATAGCGCGACGTCCCGCCGCAGACGACGACGCGGCCGCTCGGGCGCAGCCGGCCCAACGCATCGTCGAGGAGGGGCCCGCCGGTGTTGTCGAAGTAGACGTCGATCCCCTGGGGGCAGAGCTCGTCGAGCCGCCGGCCGACGTCCTCCGAGCGATGGTCGATGACCCCATCGAGCCCGGCCTCGCGCCGCAGCCAGTCGCATTTCTCCGGGCCGCCGGCGATGCCGATCACACGGGCCCCCCGGATCTTGGCGACCTGCGCCGCGATGGAGCCGACCCCGCCGGCGGCCGCGGAGACCACGACCCGCTCCCCCGGCTGGGGTCGACCGACCTCGAGGACTCCGAAGTAGGCGGCCATCCCGGTGACGCCGAAGACACCCAGGGCGAGGTTGGGGGGGATATCCGGAGGGAACTTCCGTGCGGGGATGAATCCCTGCCCGTCGATCGTGGAGTAGTCCTCCCACCCGGCGAACGACTCCACGAGGTCGCCGGGCTCGAACCCGGGAAGACGCGACTCGACGACCTGCGAGGCGGTCTCGCCCATCACCACGTCGCCGATCGGGGTCCCTCCGTCCGACTCGGACGCGCTCATCGCGAGGATCGCCGTCGGGTGAAAGGAGAGCCAGAGGTTGCGGACCAGCGCCTGGCCCGGCGCCGGCGAGGGGATGGGAGCCTCGGCCCATCGGAACTGGGCGGCCTCGACCGTTCCCTCGGGGCGCTTCGCGAGCAGCCACCGACGATTGATTCCCGGAGGCACGGACCACCGTCGTCGACCCCGTGAAGGGGACCCGGCTCCGAGCGCACCGGGGGTACAAATACGCCGGACGCTGGAGACGGGCCGGCGCCGGCCGTCGGCGGGAGGTCGGACCGGGGTCCGTTCCAGCCCCGGTGCGCCGCCCGCGGGGTAGGAGCCGGTTCGTTCGCGCGAGCTGGCGTCCGCGAGCGGCGGGAGCGACTCGACTTATAGCCGGTGCGACATTCGCCCCAAGACGGCCGCGCCGGGGACCGAGCGGTTGACGCTGGACCACCTGAACGCCTACGCACTGACGGTCCGCGACGTGAAGGCGTGCGCGGAGTTCTACCGCGACAAGCTGGGGCTGAAGCTGATGGAGCTGTCGGACGGGTTCGCGTACCTGAAGTTCAGCGACAAGCCGGGACCCGGCGTCGCGCTGGTCTCCGCCGAGGGCCTGGCGCGGGAGATCCCCGCGGAGCGGGTCCGACCCCGAGAGCGCCTCCTCCAGCGGAACTACTTCGCGGTGTTCCTGGAGGACGCGGACCGCGCGTACGAGGAGCTTCGCGCGAAGGGCGTACGGTTCCTGCAGCCGCCGAGCACCCGCCCCAACGGGCAGCGGTTCGCGTTCTTCGAGGACCCGGAGGGGAACCTCTGGGAGATCTCCCACTTCCCGAAGGAGTAGCGGACCCGCCGGCGACCGCACGGCGCGGGAGGGGTCGATGGCACGCCGAACCGGTCGGACGAGGCGGCCGAAGAGAAGCGCCTCCCGGCGGACGGTCAGCGAGAGCGAGCTGGCCCGGGCCTGGGTCCTCTGGCTCGTGGAGACTCGGAACGGCTACCTCGAAAAGCTCCTCGAGCTGCCGGCGGAGGAGCGCGAGAAGGACCGGGGCGCGTCCTTCCCGTCGCTGCGGGCCATCTTCCTGCACATCCTCGACGACAACCTCTGGTGGTTGGACAGCGTGCCCCGGAACCGCCAGACGTCGCATCCCGACGTGAAGGGGACCACCTCCCCCGCCGAGATCCGGAAGCTGGTCGACCGGATCGCCCGGACCAGTCGGGCCCTCGCGCGGTCGCTGACTCCCGCCCGGCTCGACGAGCGCTTCGTGATCCGGGGCATCCAGGGGAACGGGAAGCCGTTCGAGATGCGGGCGAACCTCCGCACCATCCTCTGGCACATGGTGGAGGAGGAGCTCCAGCACCGCGGCGAGATGAACGCCCTGTTCTGGCAGATGGACGTCGACGCGCCCACGCGCGCCTGGTTCAGCAGCCCCCTGGCCGGATAGGCGGCAACGAACTCGGCGACGGGCCGGGGCGCGGGCGCCCGCTCCGGGACCGCCCGCCTCCACGACGCACGGCCCCGGTGGTCCCGGCGATCCGAGCGTCCGGCGTTCCGCCGGCACTTATACCGGCTCGAGGTTCGGGAGCCCGTGAGCCCGAACAAGAAGGTCGTCACGACCTACCTCACGGGCCTCGGCAACCTGGACTGGGCCACCGTCGCGGCGTGCCTGGCGGACGACGTGGAGCGGGTGGAGTGGGCCGACGGCTTCCCCGCCTCGGGCGTACCCGTGCGAGGGAAGGCCGCGGTGCTGAAGGACATGGAAGCCCCCCGGAAGTTCGAGATCCGGGCCACCCGGATGACGGAAGAGAACCACGTCGTGGTGGCCGAGTGCGTGGTTCGCGTGCCGATGGAGAAGGGCGGCACGTTCGTCGGCGAGAACTGCGCCGTCTACGAGCTCGAGAACGGCAAGATCCGGCGGATCTCGTCCTTCGTGGCCGAGAACAAGCACCCCACCTAGGGAAGGACGCGGGCCGGACGACCCGCCTACGTCGACGGGGCCGGTGGGCCGGGCCCGCGCTTCGACCGCTTCGCCTGCACGAGCCCGTCCAGGATGACCTGCAGTCCCCACTCGAACAGCGTGTCGTCGCCGTGCCGCTTGCGCTCCTCGACCATCGCGTGGGCGTAGCGCGCCAGGACCGGGTCGACGCCGAACATCTCGCGGACGAGGTCGGCTCCCCGGCTCCGTATCGCCGCGTGGACGCGCTCGGGCGACGGGCCGACCCCCTCCTGCTCCTCGATCACGAACCCCCAGACGTAGTCGATCACGGTGCTGGCCGCGAGGCCGGCCTCCAGGAGCCCGAAGCCCGCCTCCCGGAGGACCTCGGCCGAGAGGAGCGTGAGCCGCGCGAGGGCCCGGGCCCGGAAGAAGGAGGCCCCCGCGACCACGCGACCGCCGTCTCGATGGGCGATGAGGGCCGAGCGGAGGGTCCGGGCGGACCGGGCGAGCCACGGCCTCCACTCCGAGGACCGCGGCGGACGCGAGATCGCATCCACCCCGCCGCCGACCAGAATCGACTGCGCGAGGTCGTCCATCAGGTCTCGCTTGTTCACGAAGTGCCAGTACAGGGCCGGGGCCTTGACTCCCAGCCGCTGGGCGACCGCGCGGAAGGTCACGCCGTCGATGCCCTCCCGGTCCAGGATCTCCAGGGCCGCCCGCACGACGGCCTCGGGCGTGACGTGGGGGCGCGGCCGGCTCGCTCTCGTCCGCATGGGCCCCGAGGACCGGCAGGGCCGGGGGGCAGATAAGGTTAATTAACACTGTTAATCTAAGTGACTAGTGATAAGTTCATGCCGCGACCCGAGGCGGAGCCGGTCATCGAGGTCCGCGGGCTGGTGAAGCGGTACCGGGAGTCGGACCGACCGGCGGTGGACGGCCTCGACCTGACGGTACGGGCCGGCGAGTTCGTCGCCCTGCTCGGCCCGAACGGCGCCGGAAAGACGACGACCCTCTCCATCCTCACCGCGGCGCTGACCAAGACCGGCGGGACGGTCCGCGTGGCCGGCTTCGACCTCGACACGCAGGCGCGGGAGATCCGGGCGAACATCGGGATCCTGTTCCAGAACCCCAGCCTCGACCTGCGCCTCACCGCCGAGGAGAATCTCCGGTTCCACGCGAGCCTGTACGGGATCTACGGGTACCGGCCGGCCTTCCGGCTGATGCCCCGGGCGTATCGCGAGCAGGTCCGGGCGTTGGCCCGCCTGCTCGGGATCGGCGACCAGCTGTTCGAGCGCGTCGAGAAGTTCTCCGGGGGCATGCGCCGAAAGCTCGAGATCGTCCGGAGCCTGATGCACCATCCCCGGGTGCTGTTCCTGGACGAACCGACCCAGGGGCTCGACCCGGTGAGCCGCCAGTCCCTCTGGGACCACCTGAGGTCGGTCCAGCGGACGGAGGGGACGACCATCCTCCTCACGACCCACTACATCGAGGAGGCCGAAGGGGCCGACCGCGTCTTCATCGTCGACCACGGACGCCTGCTCACGCAAGGGACCCCCGAGTCGCTCAAGGTGCAGATCGCGGACCGGTACCTCCTCCTGGATGCCGCGGACCGGGGCCAGCTGCTCCGCGACCTCGCCGGGTCGCCGGTCACGCCCCGGGAGGACGGCCTCCTCCAGGTCGCCTTCGACGGGGCGACCCCGCAGGCGCTCCTCGCCCGCCTCACGGTGCCGCTCACGGTGCTCCGGATCCACGTCCCCTCGCTCGAGGAGGCGTACCTCGAGCTGGTCGGGCGGGAGGCGGCGGGGGGCGAGGCGAGCTAGCATGTCGGCCCGGAACGAAGCCAACGCCCTGCTCGCCATCGCCGCCCGGGACCTGCTGATCTTCCGGCGGGACTGGGGGATCCTGGTGTTCAGCCTCTTCTTTCCGATCGCGTTTCTCGGGCTGTTCGACGGCCTCATCGGTCAGAACCTGGCCGCGGGACTGCCGTTCAACTTCCTCCAGTTCGCGCTCGTCGGCCTGGTGGGGTGCATGCTGGCGCAGTACACGATGATGAACGTCACGTCCCTCGTGCAGGAGCGGGAGACCGGGTTCACCCAGGAGATCTTCGTCGCGCCCGTCTCCCGGTTCTCGATCGTCGCCGGAAAGATCCTCGGGGGCAGCGCGATGGCGCTGCTGTTGATCGCGCCGTTCTTCGTCGTCGCCGGGGCGTTCGGGGCGCCGCTCTCGGTCGGGCTGGTGTCGGGGATCCTCTGGGTCGCGCCGCTCGCGCTGCTGCTCGGGGGCGCGATGGGCGTGCTGCTCTCCGGGATCTTCGCGACGAGCCCCAAGGCCGTCGACCAGGCGGTCATCCTGGTGATGTTCCCGCAGATGTTCCTCTCGGGGGCCGTCATCCCCGTCAGCCACTCCACCGGCCTCCTCGGGGTGCTCGTCCGGCTGATGCCGGCGACCTACCTGGTCGACCTGATGCGGACCGTCGCGTACCGCGGCACCGCGGTCTACGGGTCGCTCCAGCTCTACGCGCCCGGGGTCGACCTCGGGGTCCTCCTGGTCGTCTCGGCCGCGTTCTTCGTGGCGGGGACGCTCCTGTTCGTCCAGTGGGAGAAGAACCGCTGAGCCGGGCCTCCCCGGGGGCCGAACCCCTCCGTACCGGCCGGTCGGGAGCGGTGCGTTCCGCCGAACGGAACTCCCCGCGGGACCGCGAGGGAACGGCCCAGCCGCTGGGCGAGGCCGGACGCGTCGTGTCCCCCTCGGGGTGCGGGGAGAGGCGCGGGATCCGGGCACCGGTGTTGATAATCACGTTAAGTTACTGTATTAGTAACTTTAACGTATCATGAACATATCCTCGATCGATGGAGACCCGGTCGCTATCGCGCTCCGAGGCCAAGGTCGTGCTCTCGCTCGAGGCGGAGGGCTCGGAGGACCTCACGCTCGAGGGCCTTCGGCGGCGTGCCGGGGTCTCCGCGGGGTTCGCGCGGAAGATCGCTCATGGGCTGGTCGGGAAGGGGTGGCTCCAGCGGGTCGGCCGGGGACGGTACCTGCTCAACCCGAGCCGCCACGGTCCGGACGCCATCCCGGACACCGACCCCCTTCGCCTCGGGAGCCGGATCGTCTCCCCCTACTACTTCGGGTTCGCCACCGCCGCCGAGCTGCTCGGGCTCCTTTCCCAGGCGAGCCGCATCTACTACCTTGTCACGCCGAAGCGGGGGAGCGCGCACTGGGCCCATGCGGCCCGGTTCCGCCGGATCACGGTCGACCCGGACCGGTTCTTCGGCATCGACCGGATCCAGCGTCGCGGAGTGTCCCTCCAGGTCAGCGACCGCGAGCGGACCGTGCTGGACTGCCTCTCCCGACCGGAGTTCTCGGGAGGGCTCGGGGGGGTCGTGCAGGTGCTCGAGAGCGCCGGGGGGTCCTTGGACTGGAGCCGGCTGGACCGGTACCTCCGACGGCTGGGCTCCCGGAGCCTGACGCTACGGCTGGCCTATCTCGCGGAGTCGTACCTGCGGACGGCTCCGCCGCCCGCGGGGTGGCTCGAGCGGGTCCGGGCGCGGCCCGACGAGCCGTACGTCCCGCTGGGACCCCCCGAGGAGTTCGGGCGTCGGGGGGTCCACGACCCGCGCTGGCATCTCATCCTCAACGTCCCCGAGGCGCTGCTGCGCGCGGAGGTGGACCTCCGGTGATCCCGCGGAGCGCGGCCAATCGCTTCGCCGACCGGGTGGGGGTCGACCTCCCTATCGCCCAGCAGGAGGTGGTGCTCCTGTACGCCCTGGACGCGCTGCACGCGGCCGGCGTGCTGAGCCGTCTCGTGTTCAAGGGCGGAACCTACCTGCGACTCAGGGTCACCGGCGACGCGGGGCGGCTGAGCGAGGACCTCGATTTCACGAACGCGGGACTCCCGGAGAACCCCGAGCGCGTGCTGCGCGGCAGCTTCGAGACCGCCCACCACGGCGTCGCCTTCTCGATCCTCGAGCCGTACCGGACCGCGCGTCGGAACTGGGCGTGTCGGGTCGGGTACCGGCACGAGTGGGACGAGGGGGTGCTCCGCCTGGAGATCAGCTACCGGGAGCGGTCGTTCCTTCCGCCGCGACGCGGGGCGCCGGTTTGGTTTCTTGCGG
>JASHRQ010000062.1 GCA_030037265.1 Thermoplasmata archaeon
CCCTCGGCACCCGGTCGGAAGAAGGCGCGGAAGGCGAGGTCGACCCGCTGGAGCTGGTCTCGGGCGATGTCGTAGGGGAGGGAGCCCAGCCCGGCGCGGTCGTAGGCGCGCCACGCCTTGAGTCGGGCTTGCTGGTCCAAGTAGGTCCGTCGCTCGTGACGGAGGCGCCACGAGTCAGTGCGCTCCTCCACAGCATAATTCCACAGGAAGGTGAGCTCGGAGAGCCACCGACGGAGCTCGGACTCCTGGGCGGGGAAGGGGTAGAGACGATACGGGTACGAGAGGAACATCGGTCGGCGAGGGACCGGGGGACGGGCGGACGGATGAACACCGTACCCCCGGGTGGTGCCTGAAACGTGAGCTAATACGGAGCGAGTACCCGGAGTCGTCCCTCGACCAGTGCATCCCGGAGGTCGAGCGCTCGCGCCGAGTCCGGTTCCTCCCTGAACCACTGGCACACCACGGAGGCGTCGGCGACTACTTCCGGGAGTCGCGCCACTTCCGGATCTCCTTCGTGGAGTCGAACCCCGACTGGCCGTACTTCCGGCGGAAGCGGTCGATGCCCCGGGCTCCGCGCAGCGCCCGCGCGCGGTGGATGGGGCGGCGTAGCTCTTCCTCGAGTTCGAGCCGCTCACGAAGGGCGTCCCGGACCACCTCGGACCAGTTCAGGTCGGGAACCCTCGCCAAGCGCCGGCGAAGCTCCGGGTCGATCCGAACGCTCATCGTCTCCATGTTCCGTCCGGTGTAGTACACGTACTACTAGGGATACATCTCATCTGTGGAGTACGGGGGCGACGTGGAACGCGCCCCCCGTCTTACCCTCGGTTCGGTCCAGCTCACCGTGACTCCGTGTCGGATCCGGAGTATGGCACTCTCCATGGGAAGGGTCGAATCAGTCTCCCCCTCCTACCGGTGTTCCGAGGTCCGGGATCCCGGGACGTGACGGCACGCGCGCCGATGGGTCGTCGGTACGGGGCGGGCCTGCCGCTGGCGCGCGCGTCCTGCCACCCGCTGGGCCTTCGGTCGACCCGGGGGGAGGATCCCGCGCCTAGATCTGCCGGCCTTCCTGGACCGACACCGGGCGGATCCGTCGGAGGAGGACCGCGGCGAGGCCGACCAGCCCGACGACCCAGCCCAGCAGTCCGGCCACGGACCCGGGCCACGCGAGGGCGGCGGAGCTTCCGTCCGTGAGGACCTGACGCGCCGGCGAGCCGCTGTACGCCTGGAACAACAGGCTCTCCATGTCGTTCCACGGGCACAGGTACAGGAACCCCGCGGGCAGCGCGAGGAACAGCTGCGAGAAGCCGAAGAGGTACGCCAGGAGGAGCGGCAGGAACTCGACGAAGCTCAGGTTCCGGAGCCCCAGGTGGTTCACGACGACGAGCACGAGCACCGTCGCGAGGCCCATCATGAACGCCCCGGAGAGCACCGACACCCCCGCGACCGCGAGGAGGTCCGCCGGGACGATCCGAGTCCCGAAGTGCGCGCCGAACAGGGCGCTCACGAGCCCGGCCATCAGGAGCCCCAGGAGGAACGCCATCGTCCCGGCCGCGACGAGGAGCGCGGTCGTGTAGCGGACCGGCGTGAGCCGCGTGTACCGGAACCCGAACCCGAGCGCGGACGTGCCGTAGGTGAGGCTCGTCGCGATCGCCATCGCGAGCGTGGTCAGCGAGAACAGCGCGATGACCGCGAACCATGCGGAGGCGTACAGCCGCTCCGCCGACGGGGTGGGCGCGAGCCCCCCGGAGAACACGTAGCCGCCCAGGACGAACCAGAGCGCCATGAACGCGACGCCCCAGAACCAGAGCGAGCCGTTCGTGAGCACCGCTCGCGTGTAGGCCGCGATGAGGCTCATGCGACCCGGTCCCGGAGGTAGCCCAGGTTGCTCACGCCGCGGAGCGGCACGTCGCCGCGGTCGAGCGTGAACGAGACGGCGCCGTCCGCCGTGCGGAGGACGGAGAGCGCGCCGGGCACCTCCCCGCGGCTCGCGTACAGGCGGTCGATGTCGTCCGCCCGGAAGCGGCCGACGAGCTGCCCGTCGAGCATGAAACAGAGTCCCCAGCCGGGGAGCGAATGCAACAGGTCGAGCTCGTGGGTGGTCAGCAGGATCGCGGCGGGAGACCGCACGAGCAGTTCGATGCACCGACGACGGCGCGGGAAGTCGACGTTGTCGAACGGCTCGTCGAGCAGGAGGAGCCGGGGGTCGAACGCCAGCGCGAGCAGGTTCCCCACGAGCTTCGCCTGCCCGGTCGAGAGCCGGAACAGCGGACGCCCGAGCACCTCGGCGAGGCCGAACTCCTCGATCCCGCGATATACCGGCTCCGGGCGGCCGCCCTTGAGGTCGGCCCAGAGCGAGACCAGGCGGCCGACCGGGAGGGTCATGAGCCGGTACACCTCCTCGAGGTTCGTCCCGACCCCGGTCTCCCCGCGCACCGTCCGCACGTCCCGGCCCAGGACCGCCACCGAGCCGCCGCGCACCGGCGCGAGGCCGAGCGCCGCCCGGAGCAGCGACGACTTGCCGCTCCCGTTCGGGCCGACGAGGACGACCTTCTCCGGGCCGAGCTCGAGCGACGCCCCCGCGACGGCGTCGACGGACGCGCCGGGATACCGGACGCGGAGGTCCCGGACCGAGAGCGTCGAGCGGCCCGGGAGTCCCCCGTTTAGGTCCATCGTTCCCCCGGCGAGTCCGCGCGGACTCCCCGCGGTTCCCCGGGAGGACGCTCCCGGGCCCGGGTCGCGCGCCGGGCCGTCCACGTCGCCCCCCGCTCTTAGAGCCCCGCTCTCACCGACGCCAACTTATTCTGACCGGTCCGAATCCCCGGTCGCCGTGCCGAAGCGGACGGAGCTCGGGAGCCTCTTCTTCGACCTCGCCCATCCCCGCCGGGCCGCGATCCTGGAGACGCTCCGCGAGGAGCCGAGCCGGCTCTCCCGCCTCGCGGCGGCGGCCCGCACGCCCGCGCCCGAAGCCAGCCGGCACCTCGCCCGCCTGGTGTCGCAGGGGCTCGTCCAGCGGGAGCCCGGCGGGGCGTACCGGCTCACGGGATACGGCCGGCTCGTCGCCGAGGGGATGGGGTCGTTCGAGGGGCTCCGCTCCCTCCGCGACTTCCTGCGGACCCACGACCTCACGGGGCTCCCCCGACGGTTCACGGCGCGGTTGTACGAGCTCGCGGGGGGCGAGGCCGGTTCGACGGTGAGCGACGCGCTCCGGCATTCCGAGCGAGTGCTCGAGGAGGCCCGGGAGTTCGCCTGGTTCCTCTCCGACCAGGCGATGCTCACCCCCGACGCGCTGCTGCTCGCGATGCGACGGACCCGGGTGCCGGTCCGGGTCCTGGTGCCCCGGTCGATCCTTCCGCCGCCCCGCGAGCGCGTGACCTCCATCCCGCGGGACGTCCCGCTGGAGGTCCGCGCGCTCCCGGAGGTGCGGGTCGGGATGGCGCTCAACGAGACGGTGGCGGGCGTCTGCTTCGTCGGCCTCACGGGCTCGCTCGATCTCGCGAGGGGCCTCCGGGGGACCTCGCCCGCCTTCCGCGGCTGGTGCGAGGAGCTGTTCGAGCACTACTGGACGGCGGGTCACCCGGTCCGCGTGTGGTGAGGGTCCCCCGCCCGGCCCGGGCGAACGCGGGACCTATAACGGGCCGAGGCTGGTTCCGCCGGGTCGTCCCGAATGCCGTCCGAGCTTCCGCTAGAGGGCCTCCGGGTGACGGACCTGTCCCAGGGGGTCGCCGGTCCGTTCTGCGCGATGATCCTGGGCGACCTCGGCGCCGAGGTCGTCAAGGTGGAGAAGCCGGGCGGGGACCTCTCCCGGGAGTGGGGCCCCCCGTTCGCGGGCGCCGGCAACTCGGGGTACTACCTGTCGGTCAACCGGAACAAGCGGTCGGTGGTGGTCGACCTGAAGAGCGCCTCCGGGCGGGAGGCGGTCGGGCGCCTGATCGCGCGGAGCGACATCCTCGTGGAGAACTTCCGGCCCGGCGCGATGGAGCGGCTCGGCCTCGACGAGGCGGCCCTCCG
>JASHRQ010000063.1 GCA_030037265.1 Thermoplasmata archaeon
GCGGCGGCGGCGAGCAGCGTGTTGTACAGCACGAGCCGCGTCTGGCCGAAGGCGATCTGCGCCGCGCTCGCGGGGCCGAAGAGCGACGCGAGGAGGCCGCCCGTGACGACGATCCGGAGCGGCAGGACGTTCGTCGAGTATGCGGAGCCGAAGACGAAGTCGAGCGACTGCGAGGGGAAGAAGAAGAAGACGAGGAAGAGCGGGAGCGACACCAGGAGCGTCCATTTGGTCGCGGTGGCGTAGGTGAGCCGGAGCGACGCCTGGTCGCGCCGGCCCAAGAACCGCGCGGCGACCGGGAGGAAGATGTACCCGAGCGAGCTCAGGCCCAGCCCCAGCAGCCGGGCGAGCGAGAGCGTGGCGGTGTACAGCCCGACCTCCCCGCGGTGGATGATCCCGAGGATCAGCGTGTCCGCGGAGCCGCTCACGCTGCTCAGCACGCCGACGACCAGGAGCGGCAGCGCGAACGACAGGAGGCGGACGGCGGTGTGCGGACGGACCGGACCGGGCGGGAGGAGCTTGCCCAGCCGTCGGTGCAGGTAGACGAGCAGCGGGACGAGGATCGCGACGTCGGACAGCACGTACGTCCCGAGCGCCCCCGCGTACCGCTCCGAGGCGGGGAGCACGACCAGCGCGGCCACGAGGAAGACGATGAACAGGAGCGGGTTCAGGAGCTGGACGAACACCGCGTTCGGCCAGGCGTCCTCGAACCCCTGGAAGATCGCGGCGATGAGCGTCGCGGCGACCCCGAGCCCGACGACCGCGGAGAAGTACTCGAACGTGAGCCCGAGCTGCGCGTCGTGGTAGACCGACGCGACGACGGCGCCGAGGACGAACAGGAACACCGAGCCGGCAACCGCCGACGGCAGGACGAACAGGAACGAGTTCCGGATCACCGCGCGCCGCTCCGCCGGGTCGGTGACGAATGCGAGGTTGCGCGCGACCGCCTGGGGGAACCCCAGCACCGCGACCGCCGTCGCGAGGCTCACGATCGTGAGGCCGAGCGAGAACGTCCCCCACGCGGCGACGCTCATCGCGCGGACCAGGATCACGCGGGAGACGAACGTGAACCCGACGAGGCCGAGCGTGCCGAGGAGCATGAGCAGCGTGCCCCGGGTGATGGAGCTGAGCCCGTCCCGGGCCTGGGCGGAAGCTGGGGGCCCGGATGCCGGCACGCGCTCGCCTGATGCTCCGGGTACCGGCCGGAGCAAAAAAACGTGCCTTTCGTGAGGGAACGGCCCGCGGACCGCCGGTCCCTCGGCGCGTGCAGGCGTAGGAGTATAACCCGCGACCCGCTCCCCGACGACCCGTGACCGCTCCGGGTCCGCCGGCGCTGGTCTGGGGCGTCGAGCTCCTCCTGTTCGCCGCGGCGGTCGTTCCGGCGGGCGAGCTGTTCCGGCGGCTCGCGGCCCGGTGGGTGGGCCTCTTCCGGAACCTCGGCCCGGTCGAGCGGCTGCTCCTCGACCTGTACCTGGGCGGCGGCGGGCTGTACGTCGTCGCGTCCGTCCCGCTCGGCCTGTTCTCGCTCCCGGGCGTGCTCGCGTACCTCGCGGTCACGATCGCGGCGTGCGCCGGTTGGGTCGCGTGGGACCGACGGCGGACGGCCGGGTCCGTCCGACCCCGGTGGCGTCCGACGCTGCGGCTCGCCCCCCTCCTGGTCCTCGCGGCGACGCTCGGGCTGTACGCCGTCGAGGTGGCCGTCGCGCAGGCGCAGCCGGTCGGCAACACGTACGACACGAGCCTCCTCGTCGACTACGCCTCGCTCCTGCTGCGGCACCATCAGCTCGGCCTCTCGCTCGCGCCGATCGCTCCCGAGCTCACCTCCTACCCGCAGGGCGCGACGGTCTGGATCGCGGCCGCGCAGCTGCTGTTCCACCTTCCCCCGGCCCGCGCGCCGCTCCTCGTCACCCCGCTGTTCCTGAGCCTGGGCCCGCTCGCCGGGTACGTCTGGGGCCGACGGCTGCTCGGCTCGCCGTGGGCCGGGGCCGCCGTCGGGCTCGTCTTCGCGCTGGTCGGCTCGTGGACCCGCGTGGAGGTGGCGACGTCCAACGACTTCGTGATGTCGTTCCCGCTGGTGCTCTGGCTCCTCGCCCGCGTCGACGTCTGGGCCGGGAGCGGGCCGCGCTGGGGCGATGCCGTCGCGTTCGGGGCCGTCGCCGGCTACTCCGCCGCCCTGAACCCCGTCGGCGCGGAGTGGCTGTTCCTGATCGTCGTCCTGTTCGCGGCGCTCGGCGTCCGTCGCGCCTCCCTCCGGGCGGCCGCGCGCTGGGTCGGGCGCTGGCTCGCCGCCGGGGCCGCGACGCTCGCGTTCATCCTCCCCTCGCTCTGGGTCCTCTCGGTCGGCCGGGGCAACCCGACGCCCCTCACCGGCGCGGTCTCCCTGCTGCCGAGGGTCGGCGCGCCCGGCCTCAGCGCGTCGCAGTTCATCGGCTCCGTCGACCCGTTCCTGTTCGGCCCCAGCGATGTCTGGCTCTCGCCGTTCCCGGCGCTCCGCGCCGAGCTCGCCGTCCTCCTCGTCGCGGGGGCGGTCGTACTGCTCGTCCCCTCGGGGTTCGAGCGGCTCGGGCCCGCGGGCGTTGGGTTCCGCCGGATGGTGGCGGCCGCGGTCGCCGCGGCGGCCGGGTGGCTCGGCATGCTCGTCGCCTCGCGCTCCGGTGTCCCCGGGTTCGCGGAGGTCGCGCGCGTCGCGAGCGGGGCCGAGCTGTCGATCTACCTGTTCACCGCGTACACGCTCCTCGCCGCGGTGCCGCTCGTCCTGGTCCTGCACTGGGCCGCCTCCCGCTCCCCGGCGAGGGCGGGCGCGGAACCCCGGGGCCGACCGCCGTCCGCGGGCCGGGCGGTCCGGCCGTCGGGGCACCCCGAGCGGGCGGTGGCGATCGCCCTCGCCGTGGCGCTCGTCCTCCCCGGCGCGATCGTGACCGGGACCGACTTCCCGACGTACGTGCGCGACCTGTACTCCGATTTCGGGCGCCTCGGTCCGGCGGACTTCGCGCTGTTCTCCTGGGCGACGGCCCACCTCCCGACGGGGGCGCGGGTGCTGGTCGCCCCGGGCAGCTCGGCCCAGTTCCTGCCGGGCTACGTCGACGTGACGCTCCTGTACCCGGTCCTCCGGGTCGCGTCGAACGCTTCGTACGTCGAGCTCGACCGGGAGCTGGTGAACGGCACCCTCACGTCCGCGGGCCTCGCGGACCTCCGGGTCCTCGCGGTGCAGTACATCGTGGTCACCGGCAACAACACCGACCTGTGGGCGCCGTTCTCCCCCCTGCCGCTCCTCGCGGCCGGCCCGACGGAGTTCCCGGTCGACTTCGAGGAGCCCCCGGTCTACGTCTTCGGCGTGAACGACTGACGGCGCGGCCCCCCCGGGCGAACGCCCCGAGGGGTCCCGCGGCGCCTACAGGAACTCGTCGAGGACCGATTCCTTGCCCTTCAGGCCGGCCGTCTGCTTCACCAGCGGCCCGGCCTGGAGGACCTCTTCCAGCGACTCGTACGTCGGGCGGTCGGTCTTGTAAAAGAGACCGATCGGGATCTTCTCGCCCCACTCCTGGGAGCGGACGAACGCCTGCTCGAGGCTCGACGGGTCGTGCCCGGCGCTCTCGAGCTTGTAGACGCGCTGGCGGAACCAGTCGAAGGTGTTGAGCTTGTTGTAGGTGACGCACGGCGAGAAGACGTCCACGAGCGCGAAGCCGGCGTGCTGGACGCCCCCGGCGACCAGGTCGGTGAGATGCTTCACGTCGCCGGAGAACCCGCGGGCGACGTACGTCGCGCCGCTCGCGAGCGCGAGCGCGATCGGGTTGATCGGGTGCTCGATCACGCCCGTCGGCGTCGACTTCGTGCGCTGGCCCATCATCGACGTCGGGGACGCCTGCCCGGTCGTGAGCCCGTAGATCTCGTTGTCCATCGTGACGTACGTGAGGTTCACGTTCCGGCGCATCGCGTGGACGAAGTGCCCCGCGCCGATGCCGAACCCGTCGCCGTCGCCGCCGGTGACGATCACGGTGAGGTCGTGGTTCGCCCACCGGATCCCCTCGGCGACCGGGAGCGTCCGGCCGTGGATGCCGTGAAAGCCGTAGGCGTTGAGGAAGTGCGGCAGGTTGGACGAGCAGCCGATCCCGGAGACGATCGCGACGTTGTGCGGCGGGATCTTGAGCCGCTTCAGCGCGAGCTCGATCCCCGCGATCACGCCGAAGTCGCCGCACCCGGGGCACCAGGTCGGCTTGATCTCGGACTTCGAGACGAGCACCGGGAGGGACGGGGTTCGCGCCGTCGGGGCGCTACTGGTGGCCATCGTTCAGCACCTCCACCGCCTTGAGGGCGATCTCCCGGGGACCGAACGGTTCGCCGTCGTACTTGAGGAAGCGGGTCGCCAGGTCGATCCCCGTCTCCGCGCGGATGAGCCGGCCCAGCTGGCCGGAATAGTTCGCCTCGACGAGGAGCGTCCGGCGGGCACCGCCCAGGATGGACCGGAGGGCGTCGGTGGCGAGCGGGTAGACCTGCTTGATGGCGAGGAGGTTCGTCGAGACGCCCCGCGCCGAGAGGATCGTCCGCGCGTCCCGCACCGCCCCGACGGTCGAGCCCCACGCGACGAAGGTGAGCGCCGCCGAGGCGGGTCCCTCGAGCGCCGGCGGGCGGCCCGCGGCGCGAAGCCCCTCGAGCTTCCGCATCCGCTTGTCCATCATCCGCGTGCGCTCCTCCACCCAGATCGGGATGCCGGACAGCACGTCCGAGATGAGGTGGCCCCGCTCGTCGTGCTCGTCGGAGCCGGCGATGAACTGGAGGCCGGGCTGGCCCGGGAACGCGCGCGGCGAGACGCCGCTCGGCGTGTAGGCGTAGCGCTTGTACTCGACGCCGTTCGCCTCGACCTGCACGAGCGACGGGATCGGGACGTCAAGCGAGATCGCCTCGCGGTCGACGGTCATCACGCTCTCCGACAGGTGGAGGTCGCTCGCGACGAAGATCGGCGTCTGCCACTCCTCGGCGAGCTGGAACGCCCGGACCGTGGCGTGGAACGCCTCGAGCGCGTCGGCCGGGGCGAGGATCGCCCGGGGGAACTCGCCCTGGCCCGCGCCGAGCATCATGTTGAGGTCTCCCTGCTCGGTCTTCGTCGGCAGGCCCGTGGACGGCCCGCTGCGCTGCGACTCGACGACGACGAGCGGCGTCTCGGTCATCCCCGCCATCCCGACCCCCTCGACCATCAGCGCAAACCCCCCGCCGCTGGTGGCGCACATCGACCGGACCCCGGCGAACGACGCCCCGACGGCCATGTTCACGACCGCGATCTCGTCCTCCGCCTGCTTCACCACGATCCCGAGCTGCTGCGCGTGCGCGGCCAGCCAGTGCAGGATCGACGAGGCGGGGGTCATCGGGTACTGAGCGAGGAACTTGCAGCCGGCGGCGGCCGCCCCGAGCGCGATCGCCTGGTTGCCGGTCATGAGCAGCTTCGGCGCGCCGGCCTTCGCCACGGCGTGGTCGTTCGCGCTGGCGTGGGCCTGGGCGAACGCGTAGCCGTCGCCCGCCGCCCCGATGTTCCACTGCGCGACGTCGCCCGCCTTCCGCCCGAACGAGTCGGCGAGCGTCGTCTGGAGCCCGTCGAGCGGGATCCCCGCGAGGAAGGCCGAGGCGCCGAGGCCGGCGGCGTTCTGGAGGATCGACTGCGTCGTGTACTTCCGGGCGATCTCGAGGGTCGGGACCGGGAGCTTCCGCGTCCCGGCGGGCACCTCGGCGTCGGCGAGCTCGAACTTCTCCGGGTCGTAGACGACGGTGCTCCCCGGGTTCATCATCGGGAGGTGGACCTGGGCGGTCTCCTTGTTGAGGGCGAACAGCACGTCGCACCCGTCGCCCTGGGAGTGGATCGGGGCCGAGGAGGCGCGCGCCTGGAACCAGACGTGCCCGCCGCGGATCACCGACTGGTAGGCGTTCAG
>JASHRQ010000009.1 GCA_030037265.1 Thermoplasmata archaeon
TGGGCTACGCCGGCGGCGCGGCGACCGGCGCCCCGCCGCCTCCTCCGCCTCCGCCGGTCGCGACCCCCGCGGCCCCGAAGGACCTCAAGTGCCCGTCCTGCGGCGCGCCGCTCCAGCCCGACTTCGGCGACGCCGTCGTCACCTGCGCGTACTGCGGGGCCACCGTGTCGCTCGCCGGCACGGGCTGGAAGGCGGTCAACCGGCACACGATGCTCCTCCCCCAGGTGATCGACGTCGACGCCGCGCTGAAGCTCGTGAAGGCGGTGATGGACCAGGGGCTCCTCCACCACCACAACTTCGAGGAGTCGAAGGTGACGGAGCAGAAGTTCCAGTTCGTCCCGTACTGGATCGTCCCCGCCTCCGCGACGACGAACTACACCTACCAGGACGTCGCGGTGTCCGCCGGCGAGACGATCGGCACCGTCGCGGCCGCGTCGCTCATCGGCGGGATGGTCGGGGGCCGTCGCGGCGGCTTCGGCCCCGTGGTCGTCATGGGCGGCGCCGGGGTGAACCCGACGCGCCAGGACCAGTACACGTGCACCTACGAGTTCCCGGTCGTCGCGGTCCGCGGGGACCAGCAGTACCAGCCGAGCAACTACCAGTTCCGGCTCGACACCCGGCAGCTGTACAACAAGGAGAGCCTCCCCGGCGGCGCGACGGTCCTCAACGGCGACCTGTCGCTCGAGCAGGCACAGGCGGCGGCGCGGGCGTACGTCGTGCAGGCGCAGGCCGACGCGGTCCACCGCAAGCACCACATGGTGAACCACGTGAACACCGAGGTGAACGTGGGCGACCCGGAGCTGATGCACGTCCCGCTCTGGCGGATCGGGCTCGAGCGGAAGGAGCACAGCACCGTGGTGCTCGTCGACGCGAACGCGGCGCGCGTGATGCTCACGACGACGCCGGCGGCGTAGGGCCGCCGCGCCCGCGCGGAGGACCCTCCGCGGAGGGCGGGGCGTCCCGTCCGACGGCGAGGAACCGGTACCGCACGGGCGTCCGCCGGTGGAGGTGCGTCCAGTACCCGCACCGCGTGCAGCGGTACCCGAGCACGACCCGGTCCCCCTCCAGCGTGCGGTTCCGGATCGGGGCGATGGGGGCGCCGCAGACCGGGCACGACGAGAGGGGCCGGCGCGTGGCGCGCTCCGCGTACCGCACGTCCACCCGGATCCCCGGGGACCCGAGCACGAGCCGCCGGAGGCGCCAGCCGCCGAGCGCGGCCAGCGGGTCCTTCGCCGCGAGCGCGGGGAGCACGACCCGGCGGAACTCGGCCTGGGACGGGATCGACCGGCCGGCGCGCCGGAGCGCCCGACGCGCGACGGCGAGGACCGTGTCGGCGTCGGGCCGGTGATACCGCGCCCGGCGCGGACGCGCGCGTCGCCTACGCGGCCGAGCCCCGGCGCCCTTCCCGGACGTGGATCTCCTCCTCGTAGAACGACCGCGCGAGGTCGACCTCCTCGGACGCGATCGGGAGGGCCGCGTCCCGGTCGTGCCGGAAGTATCCGACGAGCGCCGCGGCCGCGGCGAGCTTCACCGCGCGCGACTTGAGGCGCGGCGAGAACCGGGGGTGGCTGCGGACGGCGAGCGCCGCCTCGGACACCTCGCGGAGCCGGCGGTACAGGGTCGGGTCGAGGCGGACGGGCTTCGACCGGAGGCGCCCCGCGAGCAGCGGGTGGTCGGTCTCGGCCGCGTGGACGAGCGTCAGGTGGTCCCGGATCCGTCCCGCGAGCTCGAAGTCGATCTCCCCGAGCTCGAGCCGCTCCGCGCTCGTCTCGACCGCGCGGAACCGCTCGCGCGTCATCCGGTGGAACCGGAGGAGCATCCGGTCCTCGAGCGCGGCGAAGTTCGGGTCCGCGATCGTCGTCCAGTAGTCGGAGGCGCCCGCGGTCCGGACGTTGTAGTTGACGGAGAAGAACGACCGGAAGGTGTACGGGCCGACGGTGCCGAACGTCGTCTCCCACTTCACCTCGCGCTGCTCCATCACGAGCTTCAGCGGCTCGACCATGCCGCGATACTTGAACCAGTCGTTGAACTCCGGCACGATGAAGTTGAACGTGCGGCCGCTGTAGAACGCGCCGACCCGCAGGAACTGGGCCGGCGTGATGCCCCCGCAGTACCGGTTCCGGCCGGGGAGCCCGTGCGCCGGCACCGTCGACCGCTCGTTCCCCCGGACGAGGTCGTCGATGGCGAACGTCTTCCCGGTCCCGGGGGGGCCGAACATCGCGAGGTGGAACCCGCCGGTGCCGGTCGGCCGGCCGGTCGGGGCGAGCAGCGGGACGTCGGCGAGCGCGTACTGCTGGAGGAGCGCGATCAGGAGGTCGAGGTACAGCTGCTCGCCGAACCGGTCGCGGAGGTATCCCGCGAGCTTCCCCACGGAGAAGCTCCGCCCGAACGCGACGGTCTCCTCGTACCGGTTCCGCAGCACGTCCTGGAGATGCGCGAGGAAGTCGGAGTCCAGGAGCCGGAGCTCGGCCCGCTCGTCGGGCACCGGATGGAAGCCGCCGGGGTCCGAGACCTCCGGCGGCTCGAGCTCGGAGCTGAGGAGCCCGCGGAGCTCGTCGACGAACGCCGCGTGGTAGGTCCGGTCGCCGGCGGGCACCGCCATCTCCTCGAGCAGTCCGCGCCGGCGCAGTCGGCCGAGGAGGCGGCCGGGGTCGCCGAAGACGCGCGCGCGCAGGAGGCGCCGCCGCAGGTCCGAGAGCCGGAACTGGATGCCGCCCCCGGCGATCCGGCCCGCGGGGATCCGCGGCGTCTCGGACAGCAGGGCGAGCAGGACCCGCGCGATCGCGCGGTCGTCGCCGTTGAGCTCGAGGCCGGAAGATTCCGCCACGTTCCGCGTTCCGATGCGCCGCCGAACCTATTTAGGTTCGGCGCGGTGGGAACCGCGTGGGCGTCGGAGCCACCCAGTACGAGCGGGAGCTCCGCTCCCTGCTCGAGGGGGACCGGGACTCGATCCGCCGGTACGTCCGACGGATCGCCCCGGAGCGGCGCGGCACCTTCGAGCGGCTCGCGCGCCGGCCGTTCCTGGTCGTGCGCGCCGCCGGCTCGCACGGCTTCGACCTGGTCGCGATGCGCCACGGGTTCGCGTTTCCGATCGAGGCCAAGGCGTCGGCCGAGGGGGTCATCCGGTTCTCGTCCGCGAGCGGGCGCGCGTCGGACCAGCTCGAGGAGCACCTGGAGGCGGCCCGTCGCGGGGGCCTCGTCGTGCTGTACGCGTACCGACGGCTCGGTCCGGGCGACGACGAGTCGTGGCGGCTCTACACCCCCGGGTCGGACGACGGGGTCGGCGGCCGGGTGGCGGTGCTGAGGAACCACCTCCCGCGCATCGACCGGACCCGGGAGGGTCACGGGGTGCTCCGGTGGGAGCACGGGCTACCACTCAGCGACTTCCTCGACCGGCTGTTCTCGCTGTTCGACCCCGGGGTCGGAGCGTAGCGCGTGCGGGTCCGGGTGGCCTCGACCGGACTCACCCGGTTCGGCCGACGGGAGGAGCCGCTCGTCGAGCTCCTCGCGGAGGCCGGCACGCGCGCGCTGGACGGCATCGGTCGTCCGCCGGTCGACGGGTTCTTCGTCGGCGCGATGGCGGCCGGGCCGCTCGCGGGCGTCGAGAACCTCACGGGCCAGGTGGCCCACCGGCTGGGGCTCGAGGGCACGGCCGGCTGGCGGGTCGAGGCAGCCTCGGCGACCGGCGCGGCAGTCTTCCACGCGGCCGCCCTCGCCGTCGCGTCCGGCCAGTTCCGCCGGGTCCTGGCCGTCGCGGGCGAGAAGATGACGGCGGTGCCGACGCCGGACGCGGCCCGCGTGCTCGCGGAGTCGCTCCACCCGCTCGAGCAAGCCGCCGGGGCGACGATGCCGGCGCTGGCGGCGATCGTGACGCAGCGGTACGCGGCCCAGTACGGCATCCCCTCGAGCGTGTTCGACGCGGTCAGCGTCCTCGCGCGCACGGCCGCCGCCCGGAACCCGTTCGCGCAGTTCCAACGCCCGGTGACCGCGGAGGAGGTCGCGGACAGCCGACCGGTCGCGACCCCGCTCCGGCTCCTCCACTGCTCCGCGATCAGCGACGGCGCGGCCGCCGCCGTCGTCGAGCGCGGCGAGGGCGACGCGACCGTGCTCGGCCTCGGTCAGGGCTTCGACCAGCTCCTCGTCTCGGACCGGGAGTCCCTCACGTCGTTCCGGGCGACCCGGGTCGCCGCGCGACGGGCGTACGAGATGGCGCGCCTCACGCGGAAGGAGGTCGCCTTCGCGGAGCTGCACGACGCCTTCGCCCCGTTCCTCCCGATCGCCCTCGAGGACGTGGGCGTCTGCGGCCCCGGCGAGGCGGGCGGGTGGATCACTCCGGAGGCGATCGGGCCGTCCGGCCGGTTCCCGGTGAACCCGTCCGGCGGGCTCCTCGGCCGCGGGCATCCCGTCGGCGCGTCCGGGCTGGCCCAGGTGGTCGAGCTGGCCCGGCAGCTCTCCGGGACCGCGGAGACGACCCAGCTGCCGCGACCGGTGGGGGTGGGCCTCGCGCTCTCGATCGGCGGCCTCGGGACGCACAACTTCGTCACGATGCTCGGCCACGCGGGGCGATAGGACGATGGACCGGACGCTCCCGATGAGCCGGTGTGCGAGCTGTCACGTGGGGTTCCTCCCCCGGGCCGGACCGTGTCCGCGGTGCGGGGCGCGGGCGATCGTCCCGTTCGACGTGCCGGCGAGCGGCGTCGTGGTCGCGGCGACCGAGCTGTCGGCCGTGGCGGCCGGCTGGACGAGTCCCCACCGCCTCGCGCTCGTCGAACTCGAGGAGTCGATCCGGGTGCTGGCCGTGGTGCGGGGGGAGCTCCCTCCGATCGGGTCGACGGTCGAGCTCACCGTCGACCGTTCCGCGTACTCCGCCGAGCTTCCGAGCCCCGGGACCCCCCGGTAATCCTTCGGGCACGCGGGGAGGGGGATTTCCCGAGAGCCGGCGGTCGGGCCGGCCCCCCTTTGAACCCCCGAGGTGAAACCACCACTGGATTAGCAATCCAGCGCCTTACCGGGCTGGGCCATCCCCGCGCACGCGGAAGGAGCAGCCGCCGTGGTTTAAAGATTGAGCCGGCCGGGCCGTTATGTACCGTGCCAGGGCTGGACGGCCCCGGGGGCTCGATGCGCGTCCGGAAGGCGGGGGTCGTCGGCGGCGGCACGATGGGAGCGGCGATCGCCGAGGTGCTCGCGCTCAACGGCATCGAGGTGGTCCTCAAGGAGCTGGACTCGACCCTCGTCGAGAAGGCGCTCCGGCGCGTCCGCGGCTTCGTCGACGAACTGGTCGCATTCCACGCCGAGCGGGCGGACAAGGAGATCGCCCGGATCCGCGAGCTCGGCGTCGAGCTCACCGACGCCCAGGTCGCGGTCGTGCGCGAGCGGCTCGCGCCGAAGGTCCCGCGGGCCCGCGGCGACGAGATCGTGGCCCGGGTGAGGGGAGCGACCGACTGGGCGTCGTTCGCCGAGGTGGACCTCGTGGTCGAGGCCGCGTTCGAGCGGTTCGACGTGAAGCGCGAGCTGTTCGAGGCGCTCGACCGGGTCGTGCCGGCCCACGCGGTCGTCGGCACCAACACCTCCTCGCTGTCCGTCACCCGCCTCGCCCGGGGCCTCGCGCACGCGCCCCAGATGCTCGTCACGCACTTCTTCAACCCCCCGGTCACGCTCCCCCTCGTCGAGGTCGCCGGCGGAGTGGAGACCCGGGAGGAGGTTCTCGTCGACACCGTCGAGTTCCTCCAGGGGCTCCGGAACCACCGGTACCCCCTCGTCCCGATCCGCGTGCGCGAGTCGCCGGGGTTCCTCGTGAACCGCGTCCTGAGCCCGGTGATGAACGAGGCGTGCTTCGCGCTGCAGGAAGGGGTCGCGAGCGCCCGAGACATCGACCAGGCGATGAAGGCCGGCGCCGGGATGCCGATGGGGCCGTTCGAGCTCGCGGACCTGGTCGGGCTCGACGTGCTGCTCGAGGTGGCGGACGTGCTGTACCGGGAGTTCGAGGACCCGAAGTACCGGGCCGCGCCGATGCTCCGTCGGCTCGTGGACGCGGGACACCTCGGCCGGAAGAGCGGGCGCGGTTTCTACGAGTACACCTAGGCTTCCGGCGAACGGTCCCGGCCCCCGAGAGCCGTCCTCCGTCCCGTCGGACCCCCGGCCCGCGAGCCCGTCTCCGCCGACCCAGTGCCGCCCGGCACCCGGGCCATCGGAACGGCGCTGCTCTCCCACGGAACGCCTCGGCCCGGGGCCCACCGCACGGACCCCGGGGCCGGGTCCGGTCGGTCCCCGGTACGTCACGCGGGTTGGAGCTGAGTCCCGCAGTTCCGGCAGAACCGGGCCTGCGGAGGGGTGGGCCGCCCGCAGTTGGAGCAGAAATTCGAGCCGGGGGAGAGGGAGGCCGGGGCTGGGGCGATCGGCGGTGCGGGCACCGCCGGACTGGAGGAGGCGAGGGTCGGCCGATAGAGCGGCGAACCGACGGGCGCCGACGGGGACCCCCACCGCTGAGCCTCGTCGTCCTCGGTCGTGTACACCTCCTCGGCGGCGTCCCCGAGCTTCACGTATGCGACGATGAACAGCACCCCCGAGACGATGCCCCCGGAGATCAGCGCCAGGAGCCCGAACACCAGGGTGGGCGTCCGGGCGCCCTCGAAGTCGTCGTCGCGCGCCCGTTCGTACGACAGGTAGTAGACCAGAACCAGCCAGATCACGGAGAGGAGGGTCAGGAGGAGAAGGATCCCACCGAACCATCCCGGGACGGGCAGGGTCAGGACGTAGAGGCCGACCGCGAAGAGCAGGATGACGGAGATTACCTGGAAGATCAGCCCGATGAGGATGAGCGTGACTGCGCTGCCGGCCGAGCCCTTGGCCATCGACCCCCCGGACCGTGGAGCCCCAGACTCACATAGCCCTACCCTGGCCTCGCCGCGGCGACCCGCGCCCGGGGCGGGACCAGCGGGGCGCTCGGGCCAAACGGTATCTGAGCGGTCGCCTCCCCCGCCGCGGTGCTCCCGTGCCGGCCTTTCCGTCCACCGAATGGGCCGCCGCCTTCCGGGACGCGATCAACCAGAACGCGGCATACGCCGAGGCCGCCGCCGCGTGGGAGGGCGACATCCTGCTCGAGGTGGTGGGCGACGCGCCGTCGGCGAAGGGCGCCGGGGTCTACCTGGACCTGGCCCACGGCCAGTGCCGGGAGGCGCGGTACGTCGCGGCGGCGTCGGAGGTGAACCCCGAGTTCACGTTCCGCGGCACGCGGGCCGCGTGGACGCGGATCTTCCGCAAGGAGGTCGACCCGATCCGGGCGTACCTCGACGGCACGATCAAGCTCGTGGGAAACCCCGCGAAGGTGCTCCGGTTCGCCCGCGCGGCGAAGGAGCTCATCGAGACGGCGTCGAACGTGCCGTCCGGGGGCTGACGATGGACCGGGGCGGGCGGGCCGCGTGACGGGGGCCACCGGGCCGATGGTGATCGAGGTCGTGCGGTCCCCCGACCTGAAGCCGGGCGCAGTGTCGCCGGGGCTCGAGCGGGGGCTGGCGTTCGACGGCGGCCCGGTCCAGGTTGGACGGACGCGGCTCCTTCCCGGGACGGTGGGGGACTGGCATCATCACGGCCGTCGGACGCTCTACGGGGTCGTCATGGCCGGCCGCCTCCGGTTCGACTACGGTCCCCGGGGTGGGTCGGTCGTCACGGTCGAGGTGGGGGATTATTTCCGAATCCCGCCGGGAGTCGTCCACCGCGATGTGAACCCGGACCCGAGCGCGTCCGCGGTCCTCGTCAGCTTCTCCGTCGGGGACGGCCCGACGGTCGTCCCCGTGTCCGGACCCGACCCGTGAACTCCGACTGAACGGCCGCCGACCGACCCGCTCCGGACGCGCCCTGCCGGGGTCCGCCGGGGAACCCCGAGGTCCGCGGGCCCTCCCCCCGGTCTGCAACGTTATCTCCCGTTCCCGGCTGCGCGTCCCGTGGCCCCGCCGGCGACCCCACCGTCCCACGATCCGACGGTGCCGAGGGCGATCGGCATCCTCGGCAGCGGCGACGTCGCGCGCGCCCTGGGCGCCGGGTTCGCCCGCCACGGGCACGACGTGCGGCTCGGTTCCCGCGACCCGACGAAGCTCGCCGACTGGAAGAAGGGCACGCCGGGCGCGGTGGCCATCGGCTCGCTCGCCGAGGCGGCCTCCCACGGCGAGGTCGTGGTGCTCGCGACGCACGGGGACGCGACCGAGGCGGCGCTCCGGCTGGCCGGGCTCGAGCGCCTCCGGGGGAAGCTGGTGATCGACGCGACGAACCCGCTCGATTTCTCCCACGGGATGCCGCCGGGTCTCTTCGTCGGGACGACGGACTCGCTGGGGGAGCGCGTGCAGCGCCTCCTGCCGGACTCGCGCGTAGTGAAGTGCTTCAACACGGTGTCGAGCCTCCAGATGGTCGACCCGAAGTTCGCCGAGGGGGCGCCGCGGCTGCTGATCTGCGGCAACGACGCGGAGGCGAAGCGGGTGGTCGACGCGCTGCTGCGCGAGGTTGGGTGGCCGGGCGCGCTCGACGTCGGTGGGATCGACGGCGCACGGTGGCTGGAGGCGCTCGTGCCGCTCTGGATGCGGATCGGCCTCGCCCAGAACGCGTTCACCCACGCGTTCAAGGTCGTGCGGTAGCCGGTCCGGCGGGCGGACCTCGCTACGGCACGCCGCCGCCGAGGATCTTCTCGAGGACCGGGAGGTCGATGTTCCCGCCGGAGATGAGCGCGACGGCGGGCCCGCGGCCCGGTGGCTCGGCGAGAGCGGCCGCGAGCGAGGCCGCCCCGGCCCCCTCCACCACCACCCGGTGGCGCTCGAAGCAGAACCGGACCGCGTCGGCGATCGCCCGGAGCGACGGCGTGCGCGCTTCGGTCACGAGCCCGTGCACCGTGTCCCACATCTCCGGGATCACGTTCCGGGCCCCGATCCCGTCGACGAACGACGGGCGCCGGTCGACCGACGAGGCCCGGCCGGCGGCCAGCGAGGCGGCGAACGGCGCGGCCGTCTCCGGCTCGCACGCCACGACGCGGCAGGACGGCCGGACGAGCCGGAGGGCGGAGGCGACCCCCGCGATGAGCCCGCCCCCGCCGAACGGGACGAACACCGTGGCCACGTCCGGCAGCTCGTCGGCGATCTCCAGCCCGGCGGTGGCGTTCCCGACGATCATCGGCCGGTCGGCGAACGGGTGGAGGTATCGCTGGTCGGCGAGCGGAGCGTAGCTCCGGGTCTCGCCGATGTGCCAGACTTCGTCCCACGGGAGCTGGACGATTCGAGCGCCGTGCCGCTCGATGCCCGCGAGCTTCACGCGCGGTGCGGTGTCGGGCGCGATCACCGTGCACGGGACGTTCCGGCGGTGCGCGTGCCAGGCGAGCGCCTGGCCCATGTTCCCGGCACTGGTCGTGTACACCCCGGGCACCGGACCGGACTCCAGCGCGGAGGCGAGGGAGTTACCGGCCCCGCGCACCTTGAACGAGCCGGTCGGCTGGAGGCAGTCCAGCTTGAGGAAGATGCGCGGGGGATCCGGGGACCCGTCGAGGGGGACCAGCGGGGTCCGGAGGACCGACGACCCCAGGCGCTCCCGAGCCCGGTGGATCTCTTCGAGTCCGATCGGGTCCATCGTCCCTACCGGAGCCTCCCGACACGGACGGGAGAGAAAAAGCCCTCGACCGGATCCCTAGGTCCCGGCGCGGAGGCGCGCGGCCGGCCGCGACCGACCCGGTGGGCGAACTCAAGCGGGACCAGCGTTCGTACGGGAAACCTCACGAGGAACCGATGACGGACGAGACCTGGTCCACCGTGGACGGCTACCTCGCGGGTATTAGCTCACGTTTCAGGCACCACCCGGGGGTACGGTGTTCATCCGTCCGCCCGTCCCCCGGTCCCTCGCCGACCGATGTTCCTCTCGTACCAGTATCGTCTCTACCCCTTCCCCGCCCAGGAGTCCGAGCTCCGTCGGTGGCTCTCCGAGCTCACCTTCCTGTGGAATTACTCCGTGGAGGAGCGCACTGACGCCTGGCGCCTCCGTCACGAGCGACGGACGTACCTCGACCAGCAGGCTCGACTCAAGGCGTGGCGCGCCTACGACCGCGCCGGGCTGGGCTCCCTCCCCTACGACATCGCCCGAGACCAGCTCCAGCGGGTCGACCTCGCCTTCCGCGCCTTCTTCCGACCGGGTGCCGAGGGACGGCGGGGGCGGCGACGCTCCGGCTCTCCTCGATTCCACCGCCGCACGGACTCCTTCACGTTCGTGACGATTCGAGATCCCCTCGTTAGAGGACCGGGGGTGAAGGCACAGCTCAAGGTCCCGACGCTGGGTCGGGTGCCGCTGCGTCTCCACCGTCCACCCCCGGCCTCAGGCACTCCCAAGTCGGTCACGGTGTCCGCCCGGGCGGATGGATGGTATGCCACCATCCAGTACGAGATACCGGACCCGACGCCTCCCACCGTCCCGGCCCGATCCCCGGTCGGCATCGACCTCGGTCTCTCCCATCTCGCCACGCTGTCCGACGGGACCGCGGTCGACCCTCCTACGTTCCTGCGGAACTCCCTCCGTCGTCTCCGTCGCGTGCAGCGGTCCCTGTCTCGACGACACCGGGGCTCGGGGCGGTGGGAGCGGCAGCGGCAGCGAGTCGCTCGATACCACGCTCACGTCGCCCGGCAACGACACCACTTCGCGCACACCCTGACCCACGGCTGGGTCGTCCAGCACGACCGGATCGCCCTGGAGGACCTGGACGTGCCTCGGCTCGCCACCGCGGGTCGGTTGGCACGTCCGATCCACGACGCCGGGTGGGGGATGCTGCGACCGATGTGCGCCTACAAGGAAGCGGGTCGGTCCGGCCGCTATGTGGAGGTGCCTTCGGAGGGCACGACGCAGAC
>JASHRQ010000064.1 GCA_030037265.1 Thermoplasmata archaeon
CCGAGGGGGGGTCCGGCGGCCGTCCGACCGCGGGCGGCCGGTCGGCCAGGGGCGACGCCGGCAGGTCGATCACGGGGGCGAACCGGAACGGTCGGCCCTGCCGGGCGGCGGGCATCCGCTCCGCCAGCTCCGCCCGGCTCTCCGGCGTGCGCCGCCAGGCCCAGAGGGCGCCCAGCGGAGCGACCAGCGTCGTGAGGAGCCCGACCAGCACGACGATCGTGAACCAGCGCACCGAGAGGACCTTGTCCGCCAGCAGCAGCACCGCGATCGCGAGCTCGACCGCGCCCCGGCTGATCAGCAGGAAGCCGCCGGCGACGGAGTCCGGTCCGGAGAGCTGGAGGACGCCCCGCAGGAACAGCGCGCCGGTCCCGAACTTGGAGGAGAGCGCCATCGCCAGCAGCACGCCGACCACGCCGAGGACGGCCACCCCGCCGAGCTCGGCGAGGTCCATCTCGACCCCGACCAGCGCGAAGAAGATCGGGATGAAGAACATCCACGTCATCGTCGTGAAGATCGACACGAAGGCGGTGTACGGACCGGACTCGGGCACGGGCCGGCTGATGAGCCGGCCCGCGGGGTCGAAGGTCGAGACGAAGGTGCGGGACCCGCCGGCCGGCGGTCCGCCCATCGCCTGGGCGACCAGCAGGCCCGCGTAGAACGCCCCGATGAGGTACGTGAGGCCGAGGACCTGCGAGTAGAGCGCGGCCCCGAGGGCCATCGCCATGAGGATCGCGAAGCCGGCCTCGCGCGACCGCCAGAGGTTGCCCATCCGGTTGGGCGTCCGCCGCCACCAGGCGCTGCCTCGGATGACGGTCACGATGCGGCTCGCGCCGAGGATCACGCCGAGGAACAGCCCGACCTCGAGGAGCGCGACCAGGACCGCCTCGAGGCCGGAGTGGCTCGCGGTCCGGAGCTGGAGCAGGAGGGCGAACACCGTGACGGCGGTGAGCTCGTTGACGAGCGCCGCGCTCATGACGAGGTGGCCCAGGCGTCGCCCGGTGAGCCCGAACTCGGAGACCATGATCCCCATCACGGGGAGCGCGGTGATCGACAGCGTCAGCGCGATGAACAGGTCGGTGGAGGCCGCGAAGCCGGGCTCGAGCCACCCGACCACCCCGGCGCCCACGCCGAAGGGGACGGCGAAGATCGCCACCCCGAGGACGGCGGTGCGGGCCCGCATCCGGGTGAATTCGTCGGGGTTGACGTGCAGCCCGGCCATGAAGAGGATGAAGAACGTGGCGAGGAACTGGATGCCCGTGAGCTCGGCCGGCAGGGTCGTCGAGCTCAAGCCGATGTACGGGCCGAGCAGGGTCGGGCCGAGCGCGATCCCGACGAGCAGCTGGCCGACCAGGGGCACCAGGCCGACCCGGTTCGCGAGCTCGCCGGCCGCGATCGCCGCGAGCAACAGGAGGAACAGCTGGACCAGAAAGTCGTCCGCCGGCGGGACGAGCGTGATCATCGAGCCGGAGGGTGACCCGGCCCGGGACCCTTAAACCCGCCGCCGGGGCGCCCGGGGTCCGGTCGCCCCGGCCGGCCTACAGGACCCGGGCGTGGTGGGCGGTGATCGGCCGGAAGCCGCACTTCTGGTAGAAGCGCGCCGCGATCTCGTTCTGCGCCGGGAACTCGACGGTCACGATCCCGGCCCCCTTCTCGCGCAGGAGCGCGATCGCCGCCTCCAGGAACCGCTGGCCGTCGCCGTGGCGCCGGTAGAGCGGGAGGAGGTAGATGTCGAGGATCGTGCCCTCGACCTCGGGCGTGTAGAACGGCCGCTCGCGCACGGCCGCGCGGACGACGCCCAGCACCTTCTCCCGGTCCGGCCCGGTCCCCTCGGCGACGACGACCAGCGCCTTCGGGTTTCGCAGGTCGCTCTCGAGCACCTTCCCGGCCTGCGCCTCGAGGTCCGGGCGCACCTTGAGGAGCGGGTCGAACTCCTCGTTGAGCCGCTTCAGCCGGACGAGGAGCGCCGCGAGCGCCGGGACGTCCGCCGCGACGGCGGGCCGCACGTGGATCCCCGCGTGCGGGTGGGGGTCGGGTCGGCTCTCCGCTGGGCTCGTTCCGCTGCTCTTCATCGGTGCTCGTGCTCCGGGGGGGGTTCGGGCTCGTCGGGCATCGGCCCGATCAGGCTCGCCTTCTGCAGCGCGGCGGCGAGGGCGGCCGGGCGCGCCATCAGCCGCTGGGCCCGGGCGAGGAATTCCTCGCGCGTCGCCCGGTGCCGGGCGAGCCCCCGCTCGACCGCCGTGGTCGCGACCGCGGCCGCGACGTGGGGGAACACCTCGCGCTCGTCCATCGTCGGGAGCAGGTGGTCGGCGGCGAGGTTCCGGTCCGCGGTCCACTGCGCGAGCTCGCGGGCCGCCGCGAGGACGATCTCGTCGGAGATCGACCGGGCCCGGGCGTCCAGCACGCCGCGGAAGACGCACGGGAAGATGAGCGAGTTGTTCACCTGGTTCGGGAAGTCGCCGCGGCCGGTCGCGACGACCGCGGCGCCGGCGGCGTGGGCGTCGGCCGGCCAGATCTCGGGCAGCGGGTTCGCGAGCGCGAAGACGATCGGGCGCGGACGCATCGCGCGCACCCAGTCGGGGCGCACCGTGCCCGGCACCGGCGTCGACGCGGCGAGCAGCACGTCCGCCCCGGCGAGCGCCTCGGCGGGCCCTCCGGTCCGCCCGCCGCCGTTCGTCTCGAGCGCGACCCGGTACTTCCACGGGTTGTGGAGCTGGAGCTCGTCGAGGTCGGACCGGTCCCCGTGGAGGACGCCGTGGTGGTCGACGACGGAGATCGACTCCGGTGGGTGGCCGAGCCCGATGAGCAGGCGGACCGTCGCGAGGTTCGCCGCGCCGGCGCCCAGGAGGACGGTCCGGATCGACCCGATCGTCCGGCCCGTGACGCGGAGCGCGTTGAGGAGGCCGGCGATCGTCGCCGCGGCGGTCCCGAGCTGGTCGTCGTGCCAGACCGGGATCGGGAGCCGGCGCTGGAGCTCCTCCAGCACCCGGAAGCATTTCGGCGACGCGATGTCCTCCAGGTTGATCCCGCCGAACGCGGGGGCGATCCGGAGCGCGGTCTCGATGAGCGCCTCCGTCGTCGGGGCCGCGACGGGGAGCGGGACCGCGTCGACCCCGCCTAGGTACTTGAACAGGAGCGACTTGCCCTCCATCACCGGGAGCGCCGCCTGCGGCCCGATGTCCCCGAGCCCGAGCACCCGGCTCCCGTCGGTCAGCACGGCGATCGTGTTCCACCGGCCGGTGAGGTCGAACGCCCGGTCGGGGTCGTCGGCGATCGCCCGGGAGACCGCCGCGATCCCCGGCGTGTACCAGAGCGAGAAGTCGTCCAAGCTCCGGACCGGCACCTTGGGGGTCGTCTCGATCTTCCCGCGGAAGTGCTCGGCGAGGCGCAGCGCGCGCTCGCTCAGCTCCGCGGTCCGGCGCGCCTCCTCCTCCGCGGTGTCCTTGCGGACGGCGCGGGCGTTCGGGCCCGCCGGGGGGATGGCCTCGACCATGGCGGCGGCCGCACCACCCTCCCCGACTTAATCGTTTGGCCGGATACGAACTCCTCCATCGACAAGCGCCGAACGCGCGTCCCCCGCGCCGGACCCGGTCGCTCGCTTCGGTCCGGGACTGGGTGCCCCCGGGCGGACGAGGCCCGACGGGAGACGCGGCGGGTCAGCGCTCCGGTCGCCGGGCGGTCAATCCGGTGCCGGCGGGGACGGGGTAGCGGCCGCCGGGCCCGTCCGGTGGGCCTCCGGGCCCCGCATCGCCGCGGGGATCAGCGCCACGGCGAGGAGCGCCGCCGACAGGTAGTACACCTCGTGGATCGCGCGGATGAAGTGGCTGACGACGATCGAGATCGGCGCGACCGGCCCGGTCCCGAGGAAGATCGTGCCCAGGCTCCCGATCGGGAGCGCCTGGGTGAGGATCAGGATCGCCACGCCGAGGCTCAACGTCGCGCCGCTGTTGACGAGCGTCGTCCCGATCCCGGCGGCCACGCCCCGGGACCGGGGCGGCACCGAGCTCATCATCGCGGCCCGGTTCGGCGAGGCGAAGATCCCCATCCCGGCCCCGAGCAGGATGAACGGGCCGACGAGGCCGAGGAACGTCGTCGTCGCGCTGATCTGGGCCAGCCAGAGGAAGGCGACGAGCGCCAGCGCGAGCCCGAGGACGGCGAACGGCCGCGAGCCGTACCGGTCCGATAACAGGCCGCTGATGGGGCCCATCGTCGCGAGCGCGGCCGACACCGGGATGAGGTACAGCCCCGCCTCGAGCGGGGTGAGGTAGTGCGGCGGGCCCTGGAGGTAGAACACCATCACGAACGAGAAGCAGCCGCGCGCCATGGCGTTTAAGAAGATCGCGCCGATCGACGCGGAGAAGAGCCGGATCCGGAGGAGTTTCAGCTCGAACATCGGATGGAGCGCCCGCCGCTCGATCCCGACGAACAGGGCGAGCAGCGCCCCGCCGAGCGCGAGCAGGGCGTAGAACTCGAACCGGCCGAACTGCCCCAGCGCGGTGAACGTCACCGCGAGCAGGACCGCCGTGAGCCCGCCGGCGAACGTGAGGTTCCCCGCCCAGTCGATCGTCTCGTGGCGGAGCGGGCGCGACAGCTCCCGGAGCCCCGCGTGCGCGCGCCACGTGGCGAACAGCCCGATCGGGACGTTCACGTAGAAGATCGACCGCCAGCCGAGCTCCGTCGTGAGGACCCCGCCCAGCACGAGGCCGACGACCGAGCCGGCGACGATCGACACCTGGTTGATCCCCAGCGCGCGCCCCCGCTCCTCGGGGGGGAACGCGTCGGTGATGATCGCCGCCGAGTTCGCGAACAGGAAACCCGCCCCGATCGCCTGGACCATCCGGAACCCGACGAGCTCCGGGCCGGTCTGGGAGAGCCCGCAGAGCGCGGAGCCGGCGGTGAACAGCCCGAACCCGATCGTGTACAGCCGGACCCGGCCGTACATGTCGCCGAGCCGGCCGAAGTTGAGCAGCACGACCGACGTGACGAGGGCGTAGCCGATCAGCACCCAGAGCAGCGTGAAGAGCGAGGTGCCGGGGAGCTCCCGCGCGATCGTCGGGAGCGCGATGATCACGATGTTGCTGTCGAGGGACGACATCAGCGTCCCGACGGTCGTGTTCGACAGCACCACCCACTTGTACTGCACGCTGGAACGGCTCCCGCGGAACGTGCCGGACCCTGTCCGCGCGCGGGGCCACCCCGCGCCGGCTCTTGGGCGCTTGCCTCCTCCGGCGGGTGTCGTTCCGGGGCCGGGCGCCTACGGCAGCGTCGGATGGAACCCCGAGATGTCGGCGGACAGCTGGTCGACGTACCGGCGGAACGAGTCGAGCACGTTCCGCGAGGAGATCACGCCGACGACCTTCCCGTCGCGCGTGACGACCATCCGTCGGATGCCGTCCCGCGCCATCCGCTCGACCACCTCCGACGTGGGGGTGTCGGCGTCGCACGACGTCACCGGCGCGGAGGCGATCCGCTCCACCGGGGTGTCGGCGGGCGGGGCGCCCGCCGCGGTGACCTTCTCGAGGAAGTCCCACTCGGTCACGATGCCGACCATCGCCCCGTCGCGCAGGAGGACCGCGTACCCCTTGCGCGCCGCGACCATCCGGCGCGCGCAGTCGAGCACCGAGGTCGACGGGCTCACGGTGAGCACGTCCGTGTGCATGATGTCCTGCGCGCGGGCGACCACGGTCCCGGTACGGAATCCCGACCTAAAGCCGTCGCCCGGGGCGGGACGACCGAACCGGCGCGGCTTCCGGGACGCTCCGGGCGTTCCGGCGCGTAACTCGGCCCCGGTGCGGGCGCCGTCGGCGGTCCACGCTCGTACCGTACGCTTCATAGGTTCCGCGCCGGTACTCTGCGGACGCCGATGGTCGCTCCCGAGCCGCCGCACCCGTACCCGCGCCCGGTCGACCCTCCGGCCGTGCACGGGATCTCCGCGACCGAGCTCGCGGCCGCGCTGGGCGGCGAGCGGCCGCCGCTGCTCCTGGACGTGCGGCCGGCGGCGGAGCGGCGCTACGCGCGGCTCCCGGGCGACCGGCACGTGCCGCTCGCCGAGCTCGCCGGCCGGCTGGGCGAGCTCCCGCGCGATCGGCCGATCGTGACGTACTGCCAGTTCGGCGCGCGGGCGCGGCAGGCGGCCGAGCTCCTCGCCCGAGAGGGCCTCCCGGACGTCCGCCCGCTGGAGGGCGGCCTCGACGACTACGCCCGGACCGTCGACCCGTCGGTCGGACGGTATTCGGCGCCCTCGGGGGCCGGGCCGCTCGTCCTGAAGCAGCTGCCGCGCGTCGAGACCGGATGCCTCTCGTACCTGCTCGCGGACCCCGTCGGCGGCCGGGCGGTCCTCCTCGACCCGGGGATCTCGCCGGAGCCGTACCTCGCCGAGCTCGAGTCCCACCGCTGGTCGCTGGCCGCGATCGTCGAGACGCACACCCACGCCGACCATCTCGCCGGCCACCAGGCGCTCCACCAGCGCACGGGGGCGCCGATCTACGTGAGCCGGCGCTCGCCGGCGCAGTACCCGCACCGCACGCTGTCGGACGGCGAGGCGATCCCGCTCGGGGACGCCGAGATCGTCGTCCTCGAGACGCCGGGGCACACGCGCGACCACCTGTCGCTGCGGGTGCGGGACACGGTGTTCACCGGCGACACGCTGCTCATCGGCTCGTGCGGGCGGACCGACCTCGGCGACGGGAGCCCGGAGCTGCTCTGGGAGAGCCTCACCGAGAAGCTCCTCCGCCTCCCCGACGAGACCGAGGTGCTGCCGGCCCACTACGGGCGGCGCCACGCCCTGCCGGAGCGGTACGTCACCAGCCTGGGCTTCGAGAAGGCGACCAACGAAGCGCTCCGCCAGGGGTCGCTCGACGCGTTCCGGACCTACATGACCGACGGGTGGCCGCCGAAGCCGGCCGACTTCGACGCGATCGTCGCCGCGAACCTCCGGGCGTAGCGCCGCGGCGCGGCCGCCGCGCGACCGGGGCGCTCCGACTTGCCCTCGGTGCGACCGGCTTTCTTCCGGCGCACCCCTCCCGGCAGCGACACGGTTAAGGGACGAACCCTGATTCGGGCGCGAAACCGGATGCAGGCCATCACGAGCCTGACCGGTCCGTTTCCTCGTTCCGAGGCGCTCGTAGCCGCCACGAGGGACCTGGACCGGGGCCGCACCACCCCCGAGGCCGTGGAGGAGGCGTACGCCACGACGGAGGCGGAGGTCACGCGCGTCGAGGAGCGGCTCGGCCTCGACCCGCGCACGGGCGGGTACCTCCGGTGGCAGGACCTGTTCCGGCCGTTCGCCGAGACCTGGGAGGGGTTCACCGTCGGCCCGCTGACCCGCTGGTTCGAGACGAACCAGTTCTTCCGCCAGCCGATCCTCCACGCCCCGCCGGAGCGCGTCGCGGGCGCGATCCTGCCGTGGCTCCCCGAGGCGCGCTCCGCCTGCGCCGGCCGCCGGGGGAAGGCGATCCTGCCCGGCCCGTACACTTTCGCCGGGCTCGTCGACAACCGGTCCGGCGAGACCGCGGAGGCGCTCACCCACCGGCTGGGCCGGCTCCTCGCCGAGGAGCTCCGCGAGCTCCGGAGCCACGGCTTCACGACGTTCCAGTTCCAGGAGCCGCTCCTGGTCGTCCGCCCGCCGGAACGGTCCCGCGCGGAGTCGGTCGTCGCGGCGTACAAGTCGATCGCGGCGGCGGCCGAGGGGGCGACCGTCGCGGTCTGGACGTTCTTCGCGGACGCCCAGCCGGCCTGGCCGACGCTCTGGCGCCTCCCCGTCGGCATCGTGGGGGTCGACCTCGCCGAGACCGACCTCCTCGCGCTCCCCCCGTCCACCGAGCGACGCGGACTCGGGCTCGGCGTCATCGACCCGCGGACGAGCCTCGTCGAGGACCCGGCGGAGGTCGTCCAGCTCACGCGGGCGATCGCGGAGCGGCACCGGCCGACGACCGTCTGGGTGGGCGCCGGCGCGCCGCTCGACCTCCTCCCGTGGGAGCCCGCGACGCGGAAGCTCCACGTCCTGCCGGCGGTTCGCGAGGGGCTCCGGGCGGAGGCGGCCCGCCGATGACCGACCCGCCGCTGTTCCCGGCGCAGGAGATCGGGAGCCTGATGAAGCCCCGGTGGCAGCTCCTGGGCCAGCGGGGCCAGCCGCTCGACGACGCGGCGCGCGCGGAGTTCTCGGCCTGGAACGACCGGCTCCACTTCGTGCCGCCGGACGACCCCATGGTCCGCAAGTTCCTCGGCGAGCGGTCGCGCGAGGTGAACGCCGAGACCGTGCGCGACTGGGCGGCGCTCTGCCTGATCCGCTACCTCGAGTCCGCGGGGCTCGCGCGCGTCTACGACGGGGAGGCGCGCCGCGTCGAGATGTACGAGTACCCGATCCGGCAGATGCGCGGCTTCCAGTTCCTGGGCCACGTCCGCTCGTTCGACAACAAGTACTACCTCAAGGCGTCGATCACCGGGGAGATCCGCCTCGACCGGCCGTACCACACGGAGGAGTTCGAGTTCGTCCGCGACCACGCGAGGGCGACGGTGAAGCTCCCGATCACCGGGCCGTACACCCTCGCCGACTGGTCGTACAACGAGTACTACCTCCGGCGCCAGACCGGCTGGAAGGGGCCGGGGACGCGCCGCCGGGCCCAGCGCGACTTCGTCGTCGAGCTCGCCCGCCGGGCGATCCGGCCGACGCTCGCCGCGCTCATCGAGCGCGGCTGCCGGGTCATCCAGGTCGACGAGCCCGCGGCCGGGACCCATCCCCAGGAGGCCGAGCTGGTCGCCGAGGGATTCAACGCCGCGACGGAGGGGCTCGACGCCGAGTTCTCGATGCACATCTGCTTCTCCGACTACCGGTCGCTCTTCCCGGCGCTGCTCGAGGCGAAGCGGTGCACGCAGTGGGCCTGGGAGTTCGCGAACCGCGACTCCGAGGGGCACGACGGCTACGAGGTGCTGAAGCTGTTCCGCGAGTACGGGGACCACCGGCAGGTCGGGCTCGGCGTCGTCGACGTCCACCGGGACGAGGTCGAGTCGCCGGAGCGGGTGAAGGAGCGGCTCCTGCGGGCGACGCGGATCCTCGGCGACCCGCGCCGCATCTGGGTGAACCCGGACTGCGGGCTGCGGACCCGGTCGCTCGACGTCGCCTACCAGAAGCTCACGAACATGGTGCGGGGCGCGGCGCTCGCGCGCGCGGAGCTCGACGGGCGCGCGGCCGCGTAGGGCGGCGCGCGTCCGTCAGCGCGTCGCGGTGAGCACCTCCGCGCCGGAGGCGCCCACGAGCACGGTGTGCTCGGCCTGCGCGACCCAGCCGCGGCCGGCCTCCACGAACACCGGGTACGTCTGGAGGAGCCGGCGGGCGCGTCCGAGCGCGGCCGCCTCCGCCGGGTCGGTGACCCAGCGCGCGGTGAACGGCAGGGTCCGGAACCGGTGGAAGAGCGCCGCGAGCGCGGGGTCGGCCGCCCCCGGGTCGGAGCGGAACCGGACGATGTGGCCGAACGGCCCGTTGGCGATGGACCCCACGCCGTTCGTCGCGAACGGCTCGATCGCCACCACCTCGCCCTCCTCGAGGCGGCGGTCGGTGAACCCGGCGACGTTGGGGATCGACTTCCCCGCGTGCAGGAGGTACCGCTCGATCGAGTGGCCGGTCAGGTCCCGGATCGGTTTGAGCCCCCGGGCGTGGACCGCCGCCTCCACGGCGCGGGAGACCGCGTCGATCGGACCGCCGGGCCGGACCGCCCGGATCCCGGCCTCGAGCCCCTCGCGCGCGGCCCGGACGAGGTTGTCGTACCGGTGCGTGCCGCCGACCTCGACGGTCGCCGCCGTGTCGGCGATCGCCCCTTCGATGTGCGCGCCGACGTCGACCTTGAGGAGGTCCCCCGCCTGGAGCGGCTCCGGGTCGTCCGCGCTCGGCGTGTAGTGCGCGGCCTCCGAGTTCCGGGAGAGGTTCGCCGGGAACGCCGGGGCCGCGCCGTGGTCCCGGATGTACCCCTCGACCCGCTCGGCGAGCTCGCGGCGCAGCATCCCGGGCCGCGCGAGCGAGAGGCCGAGCTCGCGCGCCTCGCCGGCGACCCGCCCCGCGGCGCGCCAGTGGTCCAGGTCCGCTGGATACCGCGACGTCGGCGACTTCACCCCCGGTGCACGAGGCGCGGCGAGCGGCCGAGGAGCGAGACGAGGGTGGACGGGCGGCCGGCCGGCGACGGCCCTCCGCCGACGTACGCGCCGACGCGGCCGCCGAACGCGCGCCGGGCCTCCGCGACGGACCGGACCGGAGGCTCCCCGTGCCGGTTCGCCGACGTCGTCGTGAGCGGCCCGGTCCGCGCGAGGAGCCGGCGCGCCACCGGATGGTCCGGGACGCGCACGCCGAGCGTCCCGCCCGCGCCGAGGACGGACGGGGCGAACGCGCGGCGCGCGGCCGCGGACGCCGGGAGGAGGAACGTGTACGGGCCGGGGAGCGTTCGCCGGAGGAGGACCCGGGCGGGGGCGGTCAACCGGACGAGCGGCTCCAGCTCCTCGAGCGAGGAGACGGCGACCGAGACCGGCATCCCCCCCGGCCGCTCCTTGAGGCGGTACAGCCGGGCGACCGCCGCCCGGTCGCGGGGGGAGACGCCGAGGCCCCAGAGGGTGTCGGTGGGATAGGCGACCGGCCGACCCCGCCGGACGGCCGCCGCGGCCGCGTCGAGCCGGGAGCGCATCGGCTCAGAGGAACTCCTGGCCGCTCCGGGGGTACGGATGGAAGTCCGCGGGCCCGAAGAACAGCGCGAGCTCGCGCTGCGCTGCCTCCGGGGAGTCGGAGGCGTGCATCAGGTTCGGCATGAGGGCGGTCGCGAAGTCCCCGCGGATCGTCCCCGGCGCCGCCGTCGCCGGGTTCGTGGCGCCGAGCAGGAGCCGCACGACCGCGACCGCCGAGCGCCCCTCGACGGCGAGCGCGAGCACCGGCCCGGAGGTGATGTGCCGGACCAGTCCGTCGTAGAACGGCTTCCCCCGGTGCTCGGCGTAGTGGCGCGCCGCGAGCTCCGGCGTCACGGCGAGGAGGCGGGCCGCGATGACGGTCAGCCCCTTGCGCTCGAGCCGCGCGACGATCTCGCCCGCGAGGCCGCGCTGCATCGCGTCGGGCTTCACGAGGACGAGCGTCCGCTCCGTCGTCCCTTCGGGCATCGCCGCTCGGTAGGGGAGGCCCGATTTAGGCTTTCAGCCGCCGGCCGGGGCCAACGACCGGTCGCACGCCCGGCGCCACGCGCAGCCGGCGCACCGCCCGGGGCTCGGACGCGCGCCGCCGTCGTACGGGCGGTCGAGCTCCCGCCGGACGGCGAGCAGCTCGGCGCGGGCGGACGGGTCCCACGGGACCCGAAACTCCGTCCCGTCGCCGTATCGCAGGAGGCCGAACGGCGGCGCCCGACCGGTCGATTCCTCGAGGAGCAGCGAGTAGGCGCTCACCTGGAGGCGGTGGGACCGGTACGGACGGCGCGGGGCTGCGCGGGACTTGAGCTCGACCGCGACCCATCGACCGTCGGGCAGCACCCGGAGCTCGTCGGGCCGGCCCGAGAGACGGTACCGCTCGGACCGGAGCGTCGGCGCCGGACCGCGGGGGAGGTCGGCGGCGACCCACCGACCCGCCGCCCGCTGGCGTCGGACGCGAAGGCGCAGCGCGACGCCCGCGGCGAGCAGCGCGACGCCGACGAGCGCGAGGAGGACGAGCGCGATCGCGCTCACAACCAGCCCCCGAGCGCGAGGACGGCCCCGACGAGCAGCGCGAGGCCGAGGAGGAGCACGGCCCATCCGACCCCCGCCCGGCGCTCGACCCGGGCGCGCGCCGCCAGCTCGCGGTGATGGAACGCGGTGCCCCGTTCGGCCGACGCGACCGCCTCGGCCGCGGGACCGTCGGGCGGCGGATGGTGCCGGTACCAGTGGGCGCGAGGACAGTAGGCGTACTCGCTCACGTCGCCGACCGTCACCCAGGTCCGGAACCGGTCCCGCGAACCCCCGACGGACATTCCGGGACGCGCTCGCGTCCGGTCGCATCAACCCGAGGGGTCGACTGGAAGCCGGACGGTGCCCGGAGGGGACGGCTCAGGACGGCGGAGGGTCCGCCGGTGCGGGCTTCTTCGCCCGCGGCTTCGGCGGGGCCGCGGCGGCGCTCGCGGACGGGGCG
>JASHRQ010000065.1 GCA_030037265.1 Thermoplasmata archaeon
CCCAGCACGAGCTCGGCATCGTCGAGGAGACCCGCCGCGTTGGTGGAGCTGCCGTTCACGGCGTACACGGGCGGGGGGATCGGGTCGGAGGTCGTCCGGGTGGAGTTGAACTCCACCCGGTCGTACGTGCCGGACCGGAGGCTCTCGCCGGTCGGCCCCAGGACGTTGTACCCCACCGAGACCGACGCGTACTCGTCCGAGCCCACCGTCACCTCGGTCGCGTTCTCGTACAGCTGGACGGTGAACGGCGTCGCGAGGGCGAACGTCGGCCCGACGTCCGCGTAGTACTCTCCCGCGTGGACGCTGCCGTTGCCGCTCCGGACCGTCGACGCCGGGAACGTGGCGAGCGACGCCGAGAAGTTCCACAGGTTGTCGACGAGCGTCGCCGTCCCGGTGCTCGGGTCGTACGAGAGGACGTTCTGCACCCAGAACGCGTCGGCGGACGTGGCGCCCACGGTGACGTTGGTGACGACGGTGTTCAGCTGCACCGAGAAGCTGCTCGGCCCGTCGTTGTCGAGGTAGAACGCGTCCACGTCGCTCAGCGAGAACACGCCCTCCCAGCCGGTCGTGGTGAAGCTGTCCGCGACCGCGGTCCCCGTCGTGTTCCGGACGCCGAAGTCGCCGATCCCCATCGGGGCGGGCGCGGTGGGGTAGCCCGGTGAGGGGAGGGCCGCGTGGCCCGCGTTGCGGGCCGCGAACTCGAGGTTCGGGAGGAAGACGTACTTCGAGGGGAAGCCGGAC
Organism: Thermoplasmata archaeon; assembly: GCA_030037265.1. Taxonomy (GTDB): domain Archaea; phylum Thermoplasmatota; class Thermoplasmata; order Lutacidiplasmatales; family UBA184; genus JAKIWV01. The sequence continues at coordinate 742 of JASHRQ010000065.1, forward strand.
CCCTCGGCCCGCGCCACGTACTGCGAGATCGCGTTCGCGACCGTGTCCGTACCGACGGAGGCGTTCCGGCCGGCGGGAGCGCTACTGGCCGGAGTAACCCCCGCGGGAGTCGCGGCGGCGCGGAGGGGGGAGGATCCGACGGTATCCGGCGCGTGGGACGCGACACCCTGGCTCAGGAGCACCAGGGAGCACGCGACCAGGACCCATGCCACCGTCCGAAGCCGTCCGGACGTCATCGACGGCCGCGACGAGGTCCCGCGGCCTTTACGCTTTGGGAAACGGGCCTCGTCGGTCGATGCCGCCCCCATCGGTTCCGGGCCCGGGAGGCCCGGGAGGCCCGGGGCGTCCCACCCGGGTCCGACTCCCGCGGACGGCTCTTCACGCGACGGCGTGGGCGAGCGCCTCGACGGCCACGGTCAGGTCGTCCGCCTCGAGGATGAAGATCGTGTCCGTGTAGCACGAGATCGCCTCGATGATGTTGATCCCGCGGGCGGAGAGGATCGAGGCGAGCAACGCGAGGAGGCCCGGCGTCTTCTCGATGCTCTCCGGCCCGGTGACCGCGAGCTCCACCAGGTTCCGGCGGATGCCCAGAATCTGCGACTCGCGGAGGGCCCGCACGAACCGGGGGACCGAGTCCTCGCCGACGATGATCACGGTCCCCCGCGAGACCTGGATGAGGCGGCAGATGGCGTTCTCGTCGAGCAGCTCCTCGACGAGGTCCCCCAGCCGCTGGAGCACGTCCGTCCCCTGGGTCACGGTGACCGTCGCGATCTTGGTACGGGTCTCGATCCGGCTCCGCCGGAGGACGCGCCGGATCACCTCCTCGCGGTGCCCGCGCCCGGGCTCGAGCGGGCGGCGGCGACAGGCCGCCAGCACGGCGTCGACCCGCGGCGTCCCCAGCTCGGCGGCGATCTGCCGCGCGAGGGCGGAGTGGTTGGCGATCCCCAGCCGCAGCGCGTCCGAGACCGCCGGATGGTTGCGGATGTAGTCGCGCGTCTGGGCGGCGAGGCTCGCCATGGAGCCCGGCCAAGCATGTCATAAATTAGACACTTTTGCCCACACAGGTCCGGTTTTGGCCGTACCGTAGTTATAGCTCGCCGCCCGTGCGTCCCCCTCGATGCCCGCTCCGTCGACGGTCGTGCTCGCCTATTCCGGGGGCCTGGACACTTCGGTCGCCATCCCGTGGCTCCAGTCCCGAGGGCACGAGGTGGTCGCCCTGACGCTGGACGTCGGCCAGCCGGTCGACCTCGAGGCGACGCGACGGAAGGCACTCCAGGCGGGGGCCCGCGCGGCGTACGTCGTCGACGCACGGGACGAGTTCGCCGAGGGCTTCCTCTCGAAGGCGATCCGGGCGAACCTCCTGTACGAGGGCGAGTACCCGCTCAGTACGGCGCTCGCCCGGCCCCTCATCGGGCGGCACCTGGTCGAGGTCGCGCGCCGCGAGGGGGCCCGGTACATCGCCCACGGCTGCACCGGCAAGGGGAACGACCAGGTCCGGTTCGACCTCTGCACGACGGCGCTCGCCCCGGAGCTCGAGGTGATCGCTCCCGCGCGGGTCTGGGGGATGACCCGGGACGAGGAGATCGCCTACGCCGAGGCCCATGCCGTGCCGGTGCCCGCCACGCGGGGATCGCCGTACAGCACCGACGAGAACCTCTGGGGCCGGTCGGTCGAGTGCGGGGTCCTCGAGGACCCGGCCCTCGAGCCGCCGGAGGAGGCGTATGCCTGGACGGCCGACCCGCGCGCCGCGCCGGACGAGCCGGAGCGGCTCACCGTCGGCTTCGAGCACGGGATCCCCACGGCGCTCGACGGCGAGGCGATGCCGCTCGCGCCGCTCATCCTCGCGCTCAACCGCCGCGCGGGCCGGCACGGGGTGGGTCGGATCGACCATGTGGAGTCCCGGGTCGTCGGGATCAAGTCGCGGGAGGTGTACGAGTGCCCGGCCGCGGTCGCGCTCCTCGCGGCGCACCGGGCGCTGGAGGGGCTCGTGCTGCCGCGGGACCTCCTCGCCACGAAGCAGTCGCTCGAGACGCAGTACGCCCGGCTCGTCTACGACGGCCTCTGGTTCGGTCCGCTCCGGACCGCCCTCGACGCGTTCGTCGAGGACTCCCAGCTCCGCGTCTCGGGCGACGTGTCGCTGAAGCTCTACAAGGGGGGCGTGGCCGTGACCGGCCGCACCTCTCCGTACTCGCTCTACCAGTCCGCCCTCGCCACGTACTCGACCGGGGACCGATTCCGCCACGAGATGGCGGAAGGGTTCATCTACGTCTGGGGGCTCCCGGCGCGAACCTGGACGGCCGTCGGCGAGCGCGCGGCCGTCCCCCGCCTCCGGCCGCCCCCGGCGTCCTGACGACGCGGCCGATGCCCATGACCGACCGCCCCGATTCCTCCGACGCCCCGGCCTACGTGCGATCGCCGTCGCTCGGGTTCTTCGCGTCGCTGCCCGTCGACCGGGCGCTCGTCCGGTACGACCTCGCCGGCAGCGTCGCGCACGTCGAGATGCTCCACCGCCAGGGGCTCGTCCCGGCGGAGGACGCCCGGGCGATCGCGGCCGGGCTGCGCCGGATCGCCGGCGAGGTCCGGTCGGGGGAGTTCCCGTGGCGCGACGCGCTCGAGGACGTCCACACGAACGTCGAACACCGCCTCGCCGCGCTCGTGGGTCCGGCCGCCGGCGGCCGCCTCCACACGGCGCGGAGCCGGAACGACCAGGTCGCGCTGGACGAGCGGCTCTGGCTCCGGTCGGCGGTCCGCTCGGTCGCGACCGGCCTCGTCGCGCTCCAGGAGGACCTGGTCGCCCTCGCGCGTCGCCTCCGGTCGGCGCCGATGCCGGGGTTCACCCACCTCCAGCACGCGCAGCCGGTCACCGTCGGCCACCACCTGCTCGCCCACGTCTGGCGCCTCGCCCGCGACCTCGACCGGCTGGGGGACTGCCTCCGGCGCTCGGACGTCTCGCCGCTCGGGGCGGGCGCGCTCGCGGGGTCCACGCTCCCGATCGACCCCGCGTGGACCGCCGAGCGGCTAGGCTTCGCCGGGACGTTCGAGAACTCGATCGACGCGGTGAGCGACCGGGACTACTTCGCCGAGTTCCTGTTCGACCTCGCGCTGCTCGCGGTGCACCTGAGCGCGTTCGCCGAGGAGTTGGTGCTCTGGGCGAGCCGCGAGTTCGCCTTCCTCGCGCCGGTCCCGGAGCTCGGGGGCGGGAGCAGCCTCATGCCCCAGAAGCGGAACCCGGACGTCGCCGAGCTCGCGCGGGCGAAGTCGGGCCGCGTGCTCGGGGACCTGGTCGCGCTCCTCACCGTCCTCAAGGGCCTCCCGCTCGCCTACGACCGGGACCTCCAGGAGGACAAGCCGGTCGTCTTCGACGCCGCCGCGGCGGTGGACGGGACGCTCGCGGCGCTCCACCGGCTCGTCCCGGCGCTCCGCTTCGACCTCCCGCGGCTGCTCGACGCGGCGCAGGATGCCGGGCTGCAGGCGACCGACCGGGCCGAGGCGTTGGTCGCGGCCGGCGTGCCGTTCCGCGAGGCGCACGTCCGCGTCGGGGAGTCGCTGGCCGCCGGGGGGCCGACGGGTACGGCCCCGCCGAGCGGAGCCCCGCCGGTCGCCGCCGCGCTCGAGCGCCGGGCATCGCCCGGGGGCCCCGGGCCCGTCGCGCTCGACCGGCAGTTCGCCCGCGTCGACGCGATGCTCGCCCGGGCGCGGGAATCCCTGTCCGAGCTCGTCCGCAAGGACGGGCGCGTGGACGCCATCCTCACGGAGGGAGAAGCATGACCGAATGCCCAGAATGCGAAGCGACGATCGAACCGAAGCCGATGATCCCGGGGGAGATCTTCTCCTGCGCCGACTGCGGGGCCGAGCTCGAGGTCACGACCACCGAGCCGTTCGAGGTCCAGACCGCGCCGAAGGAAGCCGAGGACTGGGGTGAGTGACCCCGCGCCGCTGGGCCTCTTCTACTCGCGGGTCCGGCCCGAGGAGCAGGCGCTCCGGGCCACGGCCGAGCGACGGGGGGTCGCGCTGGACCTCCTGCACGACGAGGCGGTCACCTTCGGGCTCGCGCCGGACCGCCCGTATCCCGCCGTCGTGCTGAACCGGTCGATCAGCCACACGCAGGCCCTGTACGCCGCCCGCTTCTTCGACCATTACGGGCTCGTGGGCGTCAACGGACCGAGCGTGCTCGAGGTGTGCGGCGACAAGGTGCTCGCCTCCCTGCGGCTCCAGGAGCGGGGGATCCCCACCCCCCGGACGACCGTCGCCCTCACGCCGGCCGCGGCGCTGCGCGCCGTCGAGGCGGTCGGCTACCCGGCGGTGCTGAAGCCGCCGATCGGCTCGTGGGGCCGGCTCCTCGCGAAGGTCGGCTCGCGCGAGGAGGCCGAGCAGGTCATCGAACACAAGGCGGCGCTCGCCTCCCCGACGCACTCGGTGTTCTACGTCCAGGAGTACGTCCCGAAACCGCAGCGCGACCTCCGCGCGTTCGTCGCGGGGGAGGAGTTCGTCGCCGGCATGTACCGCTACTCCGACGCCTGGCGGACGAACGCGGCGCGCGGGGGACGGGCGGAGCCGCTGCCGAAGGCACCGGCCGTCGAGGAGCTCGCGCTCCGCGCCGCGGACGCGGTGGGCGGCGGCGTGCTCGCCGTCGACCTGATGGAGTCTCCCCACGGGCTCGTCGTCCACGAGGTGAACCCGACGCCGGAGTTCAAGGCGCTCCAGGCGGCGACCGGGGTCGACGTCGCGGACCGGGTCCTCTCGTATGCGCTCGGGGCCGCGCGTCGATGAAGGCGGCGGTCGTCGGGGCGTCCGGGTACGTCGGCGGGGAGCTGCTCCGCCTCCTCCTCCGCCACCCGCGGGTCGAGTCGCTCCAGGCGGTCTCCGCGCGGGCCGCCGGCGAGCCCGTGGCCCGGGTGCATCCGAACCTCCGCAAGTCCACCGCGCTCGCGTTCGACCCTCCGGAGGCGCTCCGTCCCTCGGACGTGCTGTTCGCCGCCGTCCCGCACGGCGAGTCCGCGCCGCGGATGGCGGAGTGGATGGCGTCGGCCCGTCGGGTGATCGACCTCGGGGCGGACTTCCGGCTGCGCGCGGCCGACCGCTACCCGGAGTACTACGGCTTCGAGCATCCCCGGCCCGAGCTGCTCGCCGGGGCCGTCTACGGCCTTCCCGAGCTCCACCGCGCCGCTCTCGCCTCCGCCCCGGTCGTCGCCGGGCCCGGGTGCATGGCGGCCGCGTCGATCCTTGCGCTGGCCCCGCTCGCCCGGGCGGGGGTGATCGACCCGGAGCACGTGGTCGTGGACACGAAGACCGGCTCGTCGGCGAGCGGTGCCGAGCCGGGCCCGGCCGGGGCCCATGCCGAACGGTCCGGCGCGATGCGCCTCTACTCCCCCGCCGGCCACCGGCACACGGCGGAGATCGAGCAGGAGACCGGCTGCCGCGTCGCGATGTCCTGCCACGGCGTCGAGGCCGTGCGGGGCGTCCTCGCGACCTGCCATGCGTACGTCCGCGCGCCGGTCACCGAGAAGGAGCTGTGGCGGATCTACCGCGCGGCGTACGCGGACGAGCCGTTCGTCCGTCTCGTCCACGAGGCGAGCGGGGTCCACCGGGTGCCCGAGCCGAAGATCCTCTCCGGGACGAACTACTGCGACATCGGGTTCGCGGCGGACCCGCACGCGGGGCGCGTCGTGGCCGTCGCCGCGCTCGACAACCTGGGGAAGGGGGCCGCGGGGAACGCGGTCCAGTGCTGGAACGCGGCCGAGGGGTTCCCGGAGACGCTGGGCCTCGAGTTCCCCGGGCTCCATCCGATCTGAGGCGGGCGGCGATGCTGGTCGTGAAGCTGGGCGGGGCGCTCGGCAACGAGGCCGAGCCGGTGCTGCGGGCGCTCCCGGCGCATCGGCCGTGTCTCCTCGTCCACGGGGGGTCGGCGGAGGCGGACCGGCTGTCCGAGGCGCTCGGCCGCCCCGCGCGGTTCCTCGCCTCGCCGACGGGGGTCGTCTCGCGGTACACCGACGCGGAGCATCTCGATCACGTGACGATGGCGATCGCGGGGCGCGCGAACACCGCGCTGGTCGCGCGGCTGCAGCGGTCCGGCGTGCCGGCCGTGGGGTTGAGCGGCGTCGACGGGGGGCTCGTCCGCGCCCGCCGGAAGGAGGCCGTGCGCGCGGTCCTCGACGGTCGGACGGTGCACGTCCGCGACGACCTCTCGGGGGCGATCGAGTCGGTGAACGCCGCGCTCCTCGGGACCCTGGTCGACGCGGGCTACGTGCCCGTCGTGAGCCCGCCCGCGCTGGCCGCCGACGGGGCCGTCGTGAACGTCGACGCGGACCGGCTCGCCGCCCGCGTTGCCGTGGCGGTGCACGCCGACGCGCTCCTCCTGCTCACGAACGTCCCGGGCCTGCTCCGGCGGGTCGACGAGCCGTCGTCGCTCGTGGCCGAGGTGCCCTCGGCGCGCTTCGAGGAGTTCCTGTCGCTCGCCCAGGGCCGGATGAAGAAGAAGCTCCTCGCCGCCCACGAGGCGGCCGCCGGCGGCGTGCCGCGGGCGGTGATCGGGGCCTCCCAGGGCCCCGACCCGATCGGCGCCGCGCTCGGCGGGGCCGGCACGGTGGTGGCATGAGCACCGGGCCGGCCGTCCCGGCGTTCCGGGAGTTCGCGTCGTTCCCCCGCCGCGGCCTGACGATCGTCCGCGGCGAGGGGTCGACCCTCTGGGACTCCGAGGGCCGGAGCTACCTCGACATCGGGGCCTCGCACGGCGTCGCGAACCTCGGCCACGCCAATCCGGCGGTCGCGGAGGCCGTCGCCGCCCAGGTCCGGGAGCTCCTCCACGTGGGGCCGGGCTTCGACACCCCCGCGCGTCTCGAGTTCGTGGCGCGGCTCCGGTCGATCGCCCCGGCCGGGCTGGACCGGGTCTTCCTCTCGAACTCCGGGGCCGAGGCGGTGGAGGCCGCCCTCAAGTTCGCCCGGTCGTCGACCGGTCGCCCGAACGTCGTCGCGGCGATGCGCGGCTTCCACGGACGGACGATGGGGGCGCTGAGCGCGACCCACCGCCCCGAGCTGCGGGCCCCGTTCGAGCCGCTCGTCCCCGGGTTCCGGCACGTGCCGTTCAACGACGTCCCCGCGCTCGAGGCGGCCGTCGACCGGAGCACGGCGGCGGTCCTGCTCGAGCCGGTGCAGGGGGAGGGCGGGGTCCACGTGGCGTCCCCCGAGTACCTCCCCGCCGCCCGCGCGGCCTGCGACCGCGCGGGGGCGCTGCTCATCCTGGACGAGGTGCAGACCGGCATGGGCCGCACCGGCCGGATCTTCGCCGGCGAGCGCTGGGGGGTCGTGCCCGACCTGATGGCGGCGGCGAAGTCGCTCGCGGGCGGGGTCCCGGTCGGCGCGACGTTCGCGACCGCGGCCGTCGAGGAGCGGTTCGCGGGGAGCCACACGTCGACCTTCGGAGGCAACCCGGTCGCGTGCGCCGCGGGACGCGCGGCGGTCGACTTCCTCCTCGCGCACCGGCTGTGGGAGCGCGCGGAGCGGCTCGGGGAGGCCGGTCGGGAGCGGCTCCGCGAGGACCCGGCGCCGGTCGTGCGCGAGGTCCGGGGCCTGGGCCTCATGATCGGCATCGAGCTCCGGCAGCGGGCGGCGCCGTTCCTCGATGGGCTCGCGCGCGCGGGGTTCCTCGCCGTCGGCGGCGGGACCCATGTCCTCCGGCTCCTGCCCCCGCTGGTGATCACCGACGCCGAGTGGGATCGTGCGCTCGGGGCGGTCCGGGCGGTGCTCGCCGATGGATGAGCTCGCCGCGCTCCGCCGGCTCGTCGAGGTGTACAGTCCGACCGGGCAGGAGGCGCCGGCCGTCCGCGAGTTCGGCCGCCTCGCGCGGGAGCTCGGGTACCGCTTCTCGGTCGACCGCGCCGGCAACGGCATCGCGACCCGGGGTCGGTCCGGCCGCGTCGGGATGTACCTGGGGCACATCGACACCGTCGAGGGCGAGCTGCCGGTCGAGGTCTCCTCCCGGGCCGTCGCCGGCCGCGGCGCCAGCGACGCGAAGGCGTCGCTCGTCGCCGCGCTCGTCGCGGGGACCGGGCTGGGCCCGGACGGCGTGCTCCGGATCGTCGCCGCCGTCGGGGAGGAGCGGGACTCGCGCGGGGCCCGGCAGCTCCTCCGGGGCCCCCGGCCGGACTTCCTCGTCGTCGGGGAGCCGACCGGCTGGTCCGGGGTCACGATCGGCTACAAGGGGGAGCTCCGCGTCGTCGGCCGGTTCACCGGCTACCGTTCGCACCTCTCCGCGCCCGAGCCGTCGACCGCCGACCGGGCGGTCGCGTGGGTGGAGCGGATGCGTCGGCGCGCGGAGACGCGCGCCGGACCGTCGCCGTTCTACTCCGTCGTCGCGAAGGTGGTCTCGCTCGACACCGAGCGGGTCGGCGGTCGCGAGGCCGTGACCGTCGACCTCGACCTCCGGCTCCCGCCCGGGGCCGCTCCGCGGGAGCTGCTCGCGGAGACCGAGTCGCCGCCGCGGCCGGAGTCGGTTGACGTCGTCTGCGCGGTCGAGGCGGTCGAGGTGGGGCGGAGCGACCCGGTCGTGCGGAGCCTCTCCACCGCCATCCGCCGGCAGGGCGGGCACCCGACGCTGTACCGCAAGGGCGGGACGTCGGACCTCAACCTCGTCGGGCCGGTCTGGAAGGTCCCGGCCGCGGTCTACGGTCCCGGCGACTCGCACCTCGACCACACGGACCGAGAGCGGACCGAGCTCGACGACCTGCGGCGGTCCATCGAGGTGCTGCGCGCCGCCGTCGCCGACCTCCTTCGCCCCGCGGCCGCCTGACCGGCCGCACGGGGACGGGGGACCCCTTTTCTGTCCTCTCCCGGTCCCGCCCGGGAACCGATGGCGACCCGACGGAAGCTCCCCCCGGGCCCCGCCCCCCGGTCCGACGCGCGGGCCGCCCCGACGAACGTCGAGCGGTACCGGGCGGCGATCGCCGCCGGCTGGTCGCCGCCCGTCGCGCGCCTCGTGGGATTCCGGCTCACCGAGATCGACCGGGGGCGGGCGACGATCGAGCTCCGGGCCGGTTCGCAGCACGCGAACCCGATGGGCACGCTGCACGGCGGGGTGCTGTGCGACATCGCCGACGCGGCGATGGGCATGGCGTTCGCGAGCACGCTACCGCCGGACCGCTCGTTCACGACGATCGAGCTCAAGATCAGCTTCCTCCGGCCCGTCTGGACCGGTCGCCTGGTCGCGCAGAGCCGGGTCCTCCGTCGGGGACGGCTCGTCGGGCTCGTCGCCTGCCGCATCGTGGACGACCGCCGGCGGCTGGTCGCCTACGCGACCAGCACCTGCATGGCGCTCCCCCGGGAGGCGGGGCGCGGGCTCGTCCGGTCGCGTCAGAAGTAGAAGGTGTAGGTGAGGAACACCTCGTCCCGCTTCCAGCCGCGGGACTCGTACAGGCGGCGGGCCGGATTGTCCGTGGCGGTCTGGAGGGAGAGCCCCTTGGCCCCGGTCTCCCGCGCGTGCGCCCGGGCCGCCTCGAGCAGGCGTGTCGCGACGCCGCCCCGGCGGTGCTCCGGGGCGACGAACAGGTCGTTCAGCACCCAGAGCCGCTTCATCGAGACCGAGGAGAACGACGGGTACAGCTGGGTGAACCCGACCGCCCCGGCCGGGCCCTCCGCCACGAACACCACCGACTCGTCCCGTCCCAGCCGGTCGGCGAGGAAGCGCCGGGCGCCCGCGGGGTCGGAGCTCTGGCGGTAGAACTGACGGTAGGCGTCGAACAGCGGGGCGAGCGACTCGACGTCCTTCGGGCCGGCCCGGCGCACGGCGACGGCGTCCTGGGGAGGCGGCATGGGTCCGGGCAGCGACGCCGACGGTTGAAGCTTGCGCGCCGCCGCGCGCGATTCGGCCGCGGCCGCCAGCCTCAAAGGTGCGGGGCGCTCCGACGCGCGCGGGAGCGGTGACGTGTCGTGCGGGTGGAGACGCGGGCGTTCGCCCTCACGGTGCTGGGCGGCGCCCTCTGGGGTCTCTCCGGCACGGCGGCGCAGGCGCTGTTCGACCGGCTCCACTTCCCGGTCCCGGCGCTGATCCTCGTCCGCACCCCGATCGCCGGCGGGATCCTCTACGCGCTGCTCCGGCCGGCCTTCCCGCGCCGTCGCTGGGGCGCGCTCGTCCTGTTCTCGGTGTTCGGCCTCCTGGGCTCGCAGGTGACGTACCTGTTCACCATCGGCTACACCAACGCGGCGACGGCGACGCTCCTCCAGTTCCTGTTCCTGCCCATGGTGGCGGCGTACGAGCTGGCCGTCGGGCGGCTCAAGCTGTCGCCGACGCTCGGCGTGACGCTCGTCATGGCGGTCGCCGGTACGTTCCTCCTCATCGCGGGCACGCCCGCGTTCCGGATCCATCTCGTGATCACGCCGCTGGGCCTCGCCTTCGGGCTCCTCTCCGCGCTGTGCGGCGTGTACTACACGCTGGGCTCGCAGCCGCTCGTCCGGGAGTACGGGCCGTGGCCGGTCACGACCTGGGGCTTCCTCGTGGCGACCGTGCTCGCGGTGCCGATCGGGCTCCCGTCGATGGTCGGCTACGTCGAGAGCCGGCCGCCGCTCGGCCTCCTGCCGGAGCTGCTGGGACTCGTCCTGTTCGTGATCGTCGCGGGGACGCTGCTCGCCTACGGGCTGTACCTGCAGGGGCTGGGGCACCTCACCGCGACCGAGAACGGGCTCGCGTCCACGTCGGAGCCGATCATGGCGGCCGCGGCGTCGTTCCTGTTCCTCGGGGTGGTGCTGAGCGGGCTCCAGTACGTCGGCGGGGCGGTGATCGTCGTCGGCGTCGCGCTGCTCGCGCGGACGCTCGCCGCCTCGCCCGCGGCGGCGGCCCCGCCGCCGATCGAGCGTCCGCGGTGACGGCCGGGGCCTCCGGCCGCTCGACGAGCTCGACGGTGACCCCGTCCGGGTCGGTCACGTAGACGACGCGCGCGCCCTGCCACCACGGAGGGACGTCCGTGAGCCGCGTCGGGGGGAATCGCGGCGGGAACCCGGCGGCCTCAAGCCGCTCGAGGAGCCGGTCGAGCCCCTGCACGCGCACCGCCACGTGGCCGCTGCCGGGGTCCCACACCCGCTGGCGGAGCGGCACCCCGCGCGGCGCGAGGTACTGCAGGAGCTCGAGGAGCTGGCCCGCGCCCATGTCGATGTCGGCGAAGCGGAACCGGGCCCGCGCCGCGCCCGCGCCGGGGGGCAGCGGGTATCCCTCCTCCTCCCCGACGCCGAGGACGGGGAGCGCGAGGAGGTCCCGGTAGAAGGCGAGCGCGCGCTCGAGGTCGCCCACCGTCACCGACACGTGGTCGAGCCGCATGCGGGGTCACCGGGGGCCCGCGGTCGGGGGAAGCCCCCCGGCCAGGCGGGCCGGTACCTGGTCGCGTCGGAAGACGTCCTCGACGGTCTCGGCGCGCTTCACGACCTCCGCCTCGGCGCCGTGCACGAGCACGGTCGCCGGCCGGGGCAGCGCGTTGAAGTTGGTCGCCGTGGCGTCCTGGTACGCCCCGGTGTCGAGGAGGGCGATCACGTCCCCGGCGGCGACGTCCGGCAGCTCCGCCTCCGGGACGACGACGTCGAAGCCGCAGGAGATCCCGACCAGGTCCGCGCGCTGCGTGGGCGGCGCGTCGGCCCGCCCGGCGACCACCGGCGTCCACCGGTTGTGCTCGACCAGGCTGTCGAGCAGGAACATCTCGGTCGTGTCGGTCTCCACCCAGCGCCAGTCGAGCGGCTCCCGCTGCGCCTTGAGCCCCCGGACGGTCGTGAGGTGGATCCCGGCATCGGCATACAGGCTCCGCCCGGGCTCGACCTCGAGCGCCACGCCCCGGGCGTCGAGCCCGCGGCGTCGCCACTCCTCCCGGAGCGTCCCGGTGAGCGCCTCGGCGTACTCCTCGATGGGCGGGGCGAGCTGGCCGGGCGGGCGGGCGCTGCCGCGGGCGCCGAGGCGCCCGGTCGGGTCTCGGGGCGTCGCGAAGCCTCCGCCCAGGTCGACCTCCCGCGGCTGCCAGCCGTCCCAGCCCGCCGAGAGGTCCGCGACGAGCTCGACGAAGCTCCGCACCATCCCGCGCCAGACCTCGAGGTCCGTGCTGTGCCGGCCCAGGTGGACCATCACGCCGCTCACGTCCAGCTCGGGCGCGTGCAGCGCCTCCCGCCCGGGGCCGCGGAGGTCGTCGGTCGGGATCCCCGGCTTGTACCGCTGGGCGACCTCCCGGACCGGCGTCTCCGCCTCGACGAAGTCGCTGGGCTGCGTGAGCGCCTCGTAGCGGGGCCGGAGCCGGAACCGGACCCGGGCCCGGAGCCCGAGGCGGCGGGCGATCGCGCGGGTGCGCTCGAGCTCGCGGACGCTGTCGAGCGTGACCCGGGCGCCGGCCCGGAGCGCGCGCTCGAGGAGGTCGTCGTCCTTGCTCGAACCGTTGACGGAGATGAGCTCCGGCCGCACGCCGCCCGCGAGCGCGGCGTGGAGCTCCCCGGGGCCGAAGGTGTCGGCCCCGGCGCCCTCCTCCGAGAGGATCCGGCGGAGCGCGAGGGTGTAGTTCGCCTTGAGCGACGGGAGGACGTGGACGGGGCCCTCCGGCCACCGGTCCCCGAAGGCGCGCTGGAACCGGCGGAACCGGCGCCGCAGCCCGTCCTCCGACATCACGTAGAGCGGCGTTCCGAATCGGTGGGCGAGCGCCTCGACCTCGCACCCCTCGATCCAGAGCCGGCCGTCGCGCACGGAAAGACAGTCGTCGATCCGCCGGACGACCGGGCGGGCCGCGGTCTCGCCGGAGTCGGGCAGGCCCCGTCCACCCGGCGCGCCTATTTGGGTGTGCCGAGCCCGGTGGGCCGCGTCGCCCGGCGGGCTCCACCGGGAGCCCTCCCGGACCCGGTCCCTGCGACACGCTTTTCCCGAGGGCGCGCTCGATGACGGCGATGGCCCATCGGATGGCCGGGCACGAGCCGCACGCGCGGCGGTCGTTCCTGTCGGATTTCATCCTCGGGAGCCAGGACGGGCTCGTCAACGTCCTCGGGATCCTGCTCGGCATCACGGCCGCCACGTCGAACCTTAGGCTCGTGCTCGTGGCGACGCTCGCCGCGCTCGGCGCCGAGTCGATCTCGATGGGGGCCGTCGCCTACACGTCGACGCTCGCGCGGCGGCTGGTCTACCGCTCGGAGGAGGAGCGCGAGAAGCAGGAGATGGTCGAGGTGCCGGACCTCGAGCGGCAGGAGGTCCGCACGGTGCTCGAGGAGTGGGGGTACTCCGGGGAGCAGCTCGAGTCGCTCGTGCGCCAGCTGTCCGACAATCCGCGGGCCTGGCTGAAGTTCATGATGGCGTTCGAGCTCCGGCTCCAGCCGGTGGACGAGCGCGAGCCGCTCAACAGCGGGTTCGTCGTCGGCCTCGCGACGGTCGCCGGCTCGGCGGTCCCGCTGGTCTCGCTGCTCGCGTTCCCCCACGACCTCCGCGCGGCCGTCGTCGCGTCGGTCGTGGTCTGCGGCGCGGTGCTGTTCACGATCGGCTGGTACGAGGCGCGCATCACGGGCGGCGGGTACTGGAGGCACGGCCTCCAGATGCTCGTCATCGGCCTCGGCTCGGGCTTCGCGGGGTACCTCATCGGCCACTTCCTGGGCGCGACCCCGGGGCTGTAGGCCCGGTTCGGCCGGCGCGGGGAATGGACCGCGGTGTCCGCGGCCGGTGACGTCGGCCGGGCTCGCGGTGGTCCGGGAAGTTGGTCGCGGGGACCGCCGTCCGCCCTGGCGGAGCTTCGGGGAGAACGCGACGCGACGTGGCTCGGACGACCCGGAGACGCCGGGGTCACCGTCGAGGGCGGCTCGCTCGCCCGCGCGCCGGCAGGGTCATATGCCGGTCGGCTTCCCCACCGCAGAATGCGGGCTCCGGGCGCGCGCATCCCTCGAGTCCCGTGCCGCGGCGCCCCGCGTCCCTCCCGGTGGGAGCGGCGGCCATGACCGACCCGGGGCGCCGGCTCTACCGGGACGCGGCGCTCCTTGTCGACGGGGGCCGGAAGCTCCGTCCGGGGATGAGCCTCCTCGTGGAGGGCGGGCGGGTCGCCTGGATCCGGCCGGTCGACGAGGAGCCCGCCGCCGACGGAGCCCGGATCGTCGACGCGTCGGGCTGTACCGTCGTGCCCGGCATGGTCGACGCCCACAGCCATCTCACGCTGCCCGGCGGCGCGCACTGGATCGAGCGGGGCCGGGACCCGCCCGAGCGGCTCGTGGCCGTCGCCGAGCACAACGCGGAGCTCCAGCGCCAGGCCGGGGTCCGGTGGGCGCGCGACGTCGGCTCGGTGCGGGCGGTCGACCCGGTCGACGGGAAGGAACGAGCGCTGGCCCTGGGCGTGCGGGACCGGTGGAAGGGACGCACGGACCGGCCCTACGTCCGGTCCGCCGGCACCTGGATCACCCGCGCCGGGACGCTGCCCGAGGGTCTCGGCATCGCCGCGGCGGACCCGGCCGCGTTCCTCGCGGCGGCGGCGGCCCAGCTCGACGAGGGCGCGGACTTCCTCAAGCTGTACCTGGACGGCCCGACGCCCGGCGTCAGCCCGTGGGCGGCGGAGGAGATCCGGCCGGTGGTCGAGCTGGCGCGCGGACGGGGCGCCAAGGTGACGGCGCACACCTCGTATCTCGACGGCGCGCGCGCCGGGGTCGAGGCCGGGGTGGACGCGCTGGAGCACGGGTTCGAGCTCGACGCGGAGCTCGCGGCGAGGATGCAGAGCCAGGGCACCTTCCTCGTCTCGACGCTCGCGGTGTTCCGCTCCTGGGCGACGTTCGCCCGGACCACCTCCCTCGCGCGGTTCGCGGGGGAGGAGGGTCGGGACCGGATGGCGAAGCGGCGGGCCCGCGCCGTCGAGAGCGTGGCGGCGGCCCACCGGGCCGGGGTGCGCATCGCGACCGGCACCGACTTCGGGGGCGGCTCGCTCCGGCCCAACCAGCTCGCGTGGGAAGTGGAGTCGCTCGTGGAGGCCGGGCTCGCGCCGTGGGAGGCGCTCGCGTCCGCGACCCGCGTCGGGGGCGAGCTGCTGGGCGAGCCCGAGGCCGGGACGGTCCGCGAGGGCGGTCCGGCCGACTTCTTCCTGGTGCACGGCGACCCGCTCTCGGACCCGACCGCACTCTGGCGGGTCTGGCGCGTCGCCTGGGCCGACGGACCGGCGTGAGGGAAACGATGGTCGAAGCCGCGAAGGGATCGGAGCTGCCCCCGTACGAACGATTCGCCCAGTTCCGGCGGTACTACTCCGTCGGGCTCCTGCCGAACGGCGATGCCGTCTATTCGACGGACACCACCGGACGGTTCGACCTGTGGCGCGGCCCGGTCGGGGCGGACGGGCGGCCCGGCTACCCGGTCGCCCTCACCGCGCTCCTCGGCCGGTCGGTGCGGACGTTCGCGATCGCGCCGGACGGCCGGTGGGTCTATTTCGCGGCGGACCCGGACGGGGACGAGCAGTTCCAGCTCTACCGGGTCCCGTCCGCCGGGGGCGAGGTCGAGGCGATCACCGCCCAGCCGAGCGTGCGCCACGAGCTCGGCGTCGGCGGGGTCCATCCGTCCGGCCGGTCGCTCCTCTACTGCGACAACGGCCGGGACCCGAAGGACCTGGACGTGATCCTCCACGACCTCCGGACCGGCCGGACCGAGCGGCCCTTCTTCTCGGGGAAGTCGTGGGCCCGCCCGGCCTGGGACCCCGCGGGCCGGCGGATCTCCGCCGCCGCCGTGGAGTCCAACAACGACTCGCATCTGTTCGTCGTCGACCCCCGGCGGACGACGACGACCGAGCTCCTCCCGCACACCGAGCGGGCGGTCGTCGACCCGGTGGGATGGACCCGCGACGGCAAGGCGATCCTCGTGCGGACCGACCTCGACGGCGAGTTCTTCTCGCTCGCCCGGATTGACCTCGCCGACGGCCGGAAGCGGACGGTCGTCGCCCCCCGGTGGGACGTCGAGGAGGCGGTCCTGTCGTCGGCCGGACGGACGGAGACGCTGTCGTTCGTCGTGAACGAGGACGGCTACTCGACGCTCCACACCGGCCCCGTGAACGGGCCGTTCCGACGGGTGCCGGTCCGCCCCGCCGGCTGCCTCGTGCCGTTCACCTGGGGGGAGCGGTTCGCGGTCACCCCCGACGGACGGCGCGCGGCGATGATCTGGAACCTGGGGAACCGGCCCGCGGAGCTCGTCGCCGTCGACCTCGTCCACCGCCGCTCCTCGTTCCTGACCGACAGCATGGTCGGCGGGGTGCCGGGCGGCCCGCTCCGGCCGCCGACGCTCGTCCGCTTCCCGACGTTCGACGGGCGGAAGGTACCGGCGTTCTACTACCGGCCGAAGCGCCGGCCCGCCGGACGGATGCCGGCCGTGCTCGCGATCCACGGGGGACCGGAGTCGCAGGAGCGGCCGACGTTCGGCCTCTACCAGTTCCTGAACTCGCGCGGGATCGCGGTCCTCGCGCCGAACATCCGCGGCTCCGTCGGGTACGGGAAGAGCTACCAGCGGCTCATCCTGAGGGACTGGGGCGGGGGCGAGCTCCAGGACCTCGCGGCGGCGGCGGACTGGCTCCGCGCCCAGCCCGAGGTCGACCCCGACCGGCTCGGCGTGTACGGGGGGAGCTTCGGCGGCTTCGCGACGCTCTCCTGCCTCACCCGGCTCCCGCAGTACTGGACGGTCGGGGTCGACCTGTTCGGGCCGTCGAACCTGGTGACGTTCTGCCGGAGCGTCCCCGCGCACTGGCAGCGGACGATGCGCGACTGGGTCGGCGACGTCGAGACCGAGGCCGAGCGGCTCCGGGAGCGCTCGCCGATCACGTACATCGACCGGGTCCGCGCCGACGTCCTCGTGATCCAGGGCGCGAAGGACCCGCGGGTCGTCCAGGCCGAGTCCGACCAGATGGTGGAGAAGCTGCGGTCGATGGGCCGGACGGTTGACTACCTCGTCTTCCCCGACGAGGGGCACGGGTTCACCCGGACCGAGAACGCCCTCCGGGCGATCGGCGCGGCGGGCGACTTCCTGGTCCGGCGCCTCGCGCGGTAGGCGGCCCCCGCCGGGGCCGCCGGAGCGCGCGGGGGCGCCGGGTCAACCGGAACTGACGGGTCGATTATCCCCGCCCCCGCGCCGTGGCGGGTCGGAGCGTGGGGCGATGGCGGAGGCGGCGAAGCCCGGGTTGAAGCGCGAGGTCGGGACGCTCGGCTTGACGTCGATCGTCGTCGGCGGGATCATCGGCTCCGGGATCTTCGCCCTCGCCGCGACGATGGGGTCGACGGCCGGACCGGCCGCGATCCTCGCCCTCCTGCTGCTCGGCGTGGTCGTGATCCTGCTGGCGCTGCCGTACGCCGAGCTCGGCGCCGCGTTCCCGATCACCGGCGGGCCGTACTCGCTGCCCCGGCGGGCGCTCGGGGACTTCGGCGGGTTTCTCTTGGGCTGGGGCTATTTCCTGTACGCCTTCATCGGCACGGCGGCGATCATCGACGTCTTCGTCGAGTACCTCGGGACGTACGTGCGGGGCCTCACGACGGACGTCGGCGGGGTGCTCGGGATCAGCTACCTCGGTGTCCTGGTCGCGCTCGTCTTCCTCGCCGTGTTCACGGTCATCAACGTGGCCGGGATCAAGTGGGGCAGCCTGTTCGCGATCACGACGACCTTCGCGAAGGTGATCCCGCTCGTCCTGTTCGGCCTCATCGGCCTATTGTTCCTGCGCGTCGGCAACTTCTCCATCGTCGGGTTCTCGCCGTTCGGCTGGACCGGCGTGGCCTTCTCGATGTCGCTCGGCTTCTTCGCGTTCACCGGCTTCGAGGCGGCGTCGATCCCCGCCGAGGAGGTCCGGAACCCCAAGCGGACGATCCCCCGCGCGACGATCTTCGGCGTCCTCGTCGTCACCGCGATCTACGCGCTCGTCGCCGTCGCGTTCGTCGGCGGCCTCCGCTGGGGCCCGCTCGGCATCGCCGTCGGCGACTGGGGGGCGACGGGGTCGGTGCTGCTCAACGACGTCGCGAACGGCTGGGGGCTCGCGATCCTCGGCACCGTCGTCGTCGTGGGGGCGCTGATCTCGACGTTCGGCGCCAGCGGGGACTGGGTGCTCCTCCAGGGCCGGATGCCGTACGCCATGGCGAAGGACCACCTGTTCTTCCGGTCGCTCGCGCGCATCCACCCGCGGTTCGGCACCCCGGCCGTCGCGCTCGTCTTCGCGAGCGCCCTCACGGCGGTCGTGCTCGTCGCGCTCCCGAGCTTCCCGGAGGTGGCGCTCGTCGCCTCGATCACGACGCTGGTGCCGTACGCGGCCGCGGCGCTCGCCCTCCTCGTGCTGCGGCGGACCGAGCCCGGGGCCGAGCGGCCGTACCGCATGCCGGCGGCGTGGGTCCTGACGCCGACGGCCTTCGTGCTCGCGACGGTGCTCGTCTACTGGGCCTCCTGGCCGTGGACGCTCCTCGGGGTGCTGCTGATGCTCATCGGCGTGCCGCTCTACTTCCTGTTCACCTCCTCGGCGTTCCGCACCGCGGCGCGGCTGGTGGAGATGGCCGCGACGGTCGTCGGGCTCTCCGCCGTCGGGCTGTTCCTGGTGTACCTCCTCCCCGTGCCCGCCGGCGGTCCCACGATCGACGGCGTCGCGGCCGGTCCGCTGATCGGGACCGCGATCCTGTTCCTCGGCCTCCCGGCCTACTTCGCGTCGCTCCTGTTCCGCCGGGCGTCGTTCCGGGAGTCGCGGCCGGTCCTCTGGATCGTGACGTACCTCGCCGGCGTCGGCGTGATCTCCTACCTCGGGGACCAGTTCTTCATCTACGAGAACTTCCTCACGCCCCCCGGCTACCCGATCACCATCCAGCCGCTCGGCTGGCTCAACATGCCGTACGACCTCGTGGTGCTCGTGCTGTTCGCCCTCGCGATGTTCCTCTGGGGGTACTACTCGGCGCTCCGTCCCGGCGCCGTTGCCGGGGCGGCGGCGCCGGCCGCGCCCGCCGGGACC
>JASHRQ010000066.1 GCA_030037265.1 Thermoplasmata archaeon
CGGAGCGGTCGCTCCCGCGCCGGTCCGACGGCCGGCCCGCCCACGGGCGGGGTGGACCGGGGGGCCGGCGCGCCGTCGAGCGCCCGCACCGCGCTCTCGAAGACGTCCAGCCCCCGCTCGAGCAGCGGCTCCTCGATCGTGAGCGGCGACATGAACCGCATGACGTTGTCGTAGCTGCCGCACGTGTGCATCATCACGCCGCGCTGGAACAGCTCGTGCCGGAGCGCCTTCGCCCGCTCGTCCCACGGGGTGCGGTGGGCGACGTCCTTCACGAGCTCGACGCCGATCATGAACCCCTTCCCGCGGACGTGGCCGATCGACGGGTGCTTCTGGGCGACCTCGCGGAACCGGGTCCGGACCCGCTCCCCGAGCGCGGCGGACCGGGCGATCCAGTCGTCTTCCCGGAGGACCTTCAGCACCTCGGTGCCGACGGCGAGCGCGAGCGGGTTCCCGCGGAACGTCCCCAGGTGGAACCCCCGGGGGAGCTCCTTCACGAGGTCGTCCCGGTAGACCACCATCGAGGCGGGCAGCCCGCCGCCGATCGTCTTCGCGAGGCACAGGATGTCGGGGGTGACGTTCCAGTTCTCGACCGCCCACATCTTGCCGGTCCGGCCGAGGCCGGTCTGGACCTCGTCGGCGATGAGCAGGAGGTCGTGCTCGTCGCAGAACTCGCGCAGCGACGGGAGGAAATCGTCCGGCGGGACGACGTAGCCGCCTTCGCCGAGGATCGGCTCGACGAGCACCGCCGACGCGTGGTCGACCCCGGAGTACGGGTCGTTCATCAGGTGCTCCATGTACCGGATCGTCCCCTGCGCGCTGGTCTCGCTGTTGAGGACCGGTCGGTACGGGTTCGGGAACGGGACCCGGATGACGTTCCCCCCGTGGAAGGCGGCGTGCTCGCGGTACTTCCGGCCGCTCGTCAGGTTCACCACGCCGCCGTGGACCCCGTGGTACGCGCCGGAGAACGCGAACGTGCCGCTTCGGTGCTGCGCGTAGTCGGCCAGCGTGACCGCCGCCTCGACGCAGTCGCCGCCGGTGATCGCGAACATCACGCGGGAGTGGTTGCGGAGGGTCCCGGGCGCCGCGTCCGTGAGCTGCCCCAGGAACTCCGCCCGCGCCTCGGTGGGGACCTCGAGGGTGTGCCACACCCTCTCGGCCTGGCGCTGCAGCGCAGCGACCAGCCTCGGGTGCCGGTGCCCCAGGTTCAGCACCGAGATCCCGGACACCCAGTCGATGAACCGGTTCCCGTCCAGGTCCTCGAGCGTCGCGCGTCGCCCCTCGCGGATCGCCGTCGGGAAGTACCGGGGATAGACGACGGCGTCCGTCTCGAGCCGGTTCTGCACGTCGAGCACCGCGCGCGCCTTCGGGCCGGGCGGCGGCACGACGATCTTCGGCGCATCCGCATAGCTGGTCCAGTTGTCGGCCAGAGAAATTCCCCCGCGGGCCGGCGCCAGCGAGCGGCCCGATATCAAGCCGTCGCCGACGGACGGGCGGGGCTCCCTTTTCTTCCCCGCTGGTCCTCTCCCGCGCGATGCCGGAGGCGCCGGGGCCCCGGGTGGACGCGCACGTCCACCCGACCCGGTTCTCGCGGCTCGGCCCGGCGTTCGCGGAGCGGAACCGGATCGACTTCTCTCCGGCGGGGCTGCTCCGGGAGATGGACTCCCACGGGATCGGGGCCGGTGTCTTCCTGGGTCCCCGGCTCGCGCCGAGCCCGGAGGACGGGCTCCGCGAGGTCGCGGACGTGTACCGGTCGAGCGGGGGCCGCCTCTTGCCGACCGGCACCGTCGACCCGACGCGCGGTCCCGAGGAGGTCGAGCGCGTCCTCCGGCTCCTCTCCGCGAGCCCCGTGCCGCTGCGCGGCGTGAAGCTGTACCCCGGCTACCGCCCGTTCGACGTCGCCGACCCGCGGCTCGAGCCGGTGTACGCCTGGGCCGAGCGGGCCCGATGCCCGGTCTTCGTCCACCAGGGAGACACCTCCGACCCGGACGGCCTCCTGAGGTACGTGCGCCCGGTGCTGCTCGACGAGGTGGCGGTCCGGTGGCGGGGCGTCCGCTTCGTCCTCTGCCACTTCGGCAACCCGTGGATGGAGGAGGCCGCCGCGGTCGTCTACAAGAACCCGAACGTCTGGGTCGACACCTCCGGCCTGCTGAACCCGTTCGCGGAGCGGTACCCGGACCAGCTCCGGCGGATGCGCGCCCGGCTCGGCCACGCGATCCTTGCGTGCGGGGGCGTCGAGCGCGTGCTGTACGGGTCCGACTGGCCGATCAGCTCGCTCGCGGACGCGCTCTCGCTCGTGACCGGCCTCCCGTTCTCCGAGCCGGACCGCGAGGCGATCCTCGGCGGGAACGCCCGGAGGCTGCTCGGCCTCCCGCCGCCCCCGGCGCCGGCGGAAACCGTCTAACCCCCCGGCGCGTGGCCGGGGCGTGGCCGCGACCCCGCCGCGCCGGCGCGTGGACGTCCACGTGCACCTGAGCCGGTACTGGCCGGACCTCGCGACGAACTCGTACGACCCGACGGTCGACTTCTCCGTGCGGGGGCTCCTCCGGGAACTGGACGCGGAGCGGATCGGGTTCGCGGTCCTGCTCCAGCTGTTCTCGAGCCCGTCGGTGGAGGAGACGCTCCGCGAGGGCGAGGAGCTGTTCCGGCAGAGCGGCGGCCGGCTCCTCCAGACCGTCACCGTGAGCCCGACCGGCGGCGCGGACGCCGTGGCGGCGGCGATCGCCCGGTGGGAGGCGGCGCGCGATCTGGTGGCGGTCAAGCTGTACCCGGGGTATCTCCCGTTCTACCCCCACGACCGCCGGCTCGACCCGGTCTACGAGTTCGCGCACCGACGGGGCCTCGTCGTGATGATCCACCAGGGGGACACGCTCGACCCCGCGGGGCTCCTCAAGTACGCCCGCCCGATCGAGGTCGACGAGGTCGCGGTCCGGTTCCGCGACGTGAAGTTCCTCCTCTGCCACCTCGGCAACCCGTGGGTCGAGGAGCTCGCCGAGCTGGTCTACAAGAACGCGAACGTCTACACCGACACGTCGGGGCTGCTCGCCCGGCCGACGGTGCCGTACTTCCCGGCCATGGTCGAGCGCGCCCGGCGCCGGCTCGCGAACGCCCTCGCCGCGATCGGGGACGTCCGGCGGGTCGTCTACGGCTCCGACTGGCCCCTCGAGTCGATCGCGACCGCGGTCGCGCTCGTGGACGGCCTCGACCTGCCGGCCGAGGAGAGGGAGCGGATCCTTTCGGGGAACGCGCGCGAGCTGTTCCGCCTGGACGCCCCCGCCTGACCCGCCGGATTCCCCCCGCGCGACCGCGTTGCGCGCCGCGCAACCGCGTCGCCGGGACCAGAGTTCATAACTCCGGCCGCGTCCGGCGCGGGGGGGCCCCGCCGCGGGGCGGTCGGAGGTCGATGGTTCGTTCGCTCGCGTCGGCGCTGCGCGAGGCGCCGGTGTTCTTCGAGCCGGTCCCGCCGACGCTGCGCGGGCGCCCGGACCGGGTCGAGGCGTACTACCGCGAGCTCACGCAGCGGCTCGCCGGCGTCGAGGCGCTGGACGCGGTCGACCTTCCCGAGCTGATCGACGAGAACCACGAGGGGCGGCCGTACTACCGTACCGCCGACCCGCGGTCCGTGGGCCGGGAGCTCGCGGAGCGGCTCCACCGGAGCGTCGTCGTCAACAAGGTCGTCGCGCACCTCCCGTCGGCCGCGGCGCTCGAGGCGTGGGCGCGGGAGACCGTCGCCGGGGGGATCCGCGCGGTCGTGCTCGTCGGCGGCTCGAGCCGGTACATCCCCTACCCCGGCCCGTCGGTGGCGGAGGCCGACCGCCTCGTGGGCCCGATCCTGCGCGCCGCGGGCGGCCTGGTCGGCAACATCGCCATCCCCCAGCGCGAGGGGGAGGCGCACCGGATGCTCGCCAAGACGCGGGCCGGCGCCGCGTTCTTCACGACGCAGCTCCTGTTCGACTCCGGCGTCGCCCTCGCGACGCTCGTCGAGTACGAGGGGCTCTGCCGGAAGGCCGGCTTCGAGCCGGCCGCGGTGCTCCTGAGCCTCGCCCCGATCGCGGACGAGACGGACGCCGAGTTCGTCCGCTGGCTCGGCGCGGACATCCCGGAGGAGGCGGAGCGCGCGATCCTGAACGGCGAGGAGAGCGGTGCCGCGGGCCGCGCGCTCGAGCACGCGCGGCGCGTGCTCGCGGAGACGCGCGAGGGGGCGGCGCGCGCCGGCCTGGGGGTCCCGATCGGAGTCAACGTGGAGCAGCTCACGCAGCGGCACTTGGGCGTCGCCGTCGAGATGCTCTCGGAGCTCGCCCGGACGGTGGCGGCCCCCGCGGCCCGCTGAACGGAGGAAGGCGCCCGTTGGGCGCGCGATCCGGGCCCCGCCGGAAGACGAGGCAGTAGTGGTGGTGGTAGTTCGGGACGAACGTCGACGGGTACCCCCAGATCCCGAGCGGCTTCGAGTCCTGGCACCAGACCCGCTCCCCCTGGAAGGCGAGGGGCGGCCGGTCGAGCGCCCGCGCGAGGTCCCAGGCGAGCGGCTTGAGCGTCCCGTCCACGTCCCGGAGGTTCTGCGCCACCACGACCAGGTACCGCCCCGGCCGGAGCAGCCCCGCCGCCCGCCGGAGGATGCGGACGGTCTCCGCGACGAAGTCCGGGTAGTCGTGGAGGTTCGCGAGGTCCCGCGGGTCGTCCGAGTACGTCGTCGCGAGCCCGGCGTCGCGTCGCCGCCGGTGCGCCGAGACGACCCCGCCCCGGCTCTTCCCCAGCATGTCCCAGTACGGCGGCGAGGTCAGGACCAGGCCGGGGCGGGGCCAGCCACGGAGGCGGGCTAGTTCCGGCAGGTTCCGGGCGTCGGCCGGCGCGACCTCGCCGCGGAGGCCCCGCGCCCGGGCGAGCGGAGCGACCCGGCGACGCGCGAGGTCGGCGAACTCGACGTTCAGCTCGACGCCGGCGGCGTTCCGTCCGGCGCGGACGGCCGCGACGAGCGTCGAGCCGGTGCCGGCGAACGGGTCGAGCGCCCACATCCCGGGCCGGGTGAAGAAGCGGACGAATCCGTCGCAGAGCGCCTCGGGGAACTTCGCGGGGTGCCTCCGTTCCTCCCGGCCCCGGGGCGGGGGGTTCGAGACGAACCAGGACCGCGTGAAGCGGATCCACTCCGTCCCCGTGAGGTCGTTGAGCCGCTCGCGCCGATGCGAGGAAGCCCCGGGGCCGGGAGCCGCGACGGCCACGGGAGGACCGGCAGGCGCGCTCCGCATGAAAGCGTCACGGCGGCGCGGGCCGACCCAGCAGCCGGTCCGCGACGGCCGGCACGTCCTCGAGCCGGTCGACGCGGGCCGCCGCGAGCGCGAGCTCGGGCCGGTCCGGGTGGAAGAGCCGGGCGTAGCTCGGCGCGTACTGCCGCACGCCGGTGAACAGGATGCCCCCGCGGAGGCCGGCGGCGTGGGCCCCGGCCATGTCGGGCGGGCCGTCGCCCACGTGCACGGCGCGGGAGCGGTCGACCCCGAGCATGCCGAGGCAGTGCCAGAAGATCTCGGGGGCGGGCTTCGCCCACGGCAGCTGGTCGCTGAACGCCCAGGCGTCGAAGAACCGGGCGAGCCCGAGCCGGTCGAACGCCCGCTGCACCGCCTCCCCGGGCTCGCCGACGGTGTTCGAGACCACGCCGAGCCGGAACCCGGCGGCCTGGAGGCGCTCGAGCGTCTCCGGCGCGCCGGGCGCCCGCTCGAAGGTGGTCCGGTCCACGAGCGCGCCGACCGCCCGCTCGAGGTCGAGCGGACGGGCGATCCGGCCCAGCCGGCGGGCGGCGCGGCCGGCCTGGACGGAGAGCGGCACGGAGACGCCCCGGGCGGCCGCCTCCGACGCGTCCGCGAGCACGAGGACGGCCACCGCCTCCGAGTCCCGGCTCACGGGGTGGCGGGCGCGCGGCGAGCGGCGCCAGCCGTCGAACACGCCCGCGGCCACGGTCCGGAGGTCCCGCAGGTACCGCTCCTCCCCCTCCGGGGTGAGGTAGAACAGCGTGTGCCAGGCGTCGAACAGCACCGCGCGCCGCTCCCCGTCCCCCGGGGCGGCGCCCGAGCCGTCCGTCACGACCCCTCCGGCGGCGGCGTCGAGGGCGGCGGACCCCCGCGGGGGCGGCGTCGGAGCAGGAGCGCCGCCCCGACGACGGCGGCGGCGAGCACGACGGCCGCGGCCCCGAGGCCCACCAGCGTGTCGCTCGGGAGCGACCCCGTCGCCCGCGGGACGAGGACGATCGGCAGCGACGTCGTCTCGCCCGTCGCCACCGAGACGTTGTTGTAGTACGGGAGGTAGCCGGGCGCCGTCGCCTCGACCGCGTACAGCCCGGGGGCGAGCGACACGCTGAACGACCCGTTGCTCACCGACGCGACGGTGCCCCCGATCGAGACCGTGGCCCCGGCGGGGGAGACCGTGCCGGCGACCGTGCCCTCCTCCGACGGGATC
This sequence comes from Thermoplasmata archaeon, assembly GCA_030037265.1. Classification (GTDB taxonomy): domain Archaea; phylum Thermoplasmatota; class Thermoplasmata; order Lutacidiplasmatales; family UBA184; genus JAKIWV01. Next base: position 6,442 of record JASHRQ010000066.1, read on the forward strand.
GGGGCGAACTGGATCGTGGCGCGCGCCCCTCCGGTGCCGACGAGGAGGCTCCCCGAGGCCGGCGTCGGCGCGAAGTCCCCCGCGACCGGGACCGTGTAGTTGTACGTCCCCGACGGGACGGTGAAGGAGAGCGCGCCCGCGGCGGCGACGTACTGGGCCCGACCGTCGAACGTTACCGACCACGGCTGCCCCGCGGGCAACCCGACCTCGGAGAAGACGGCCGCCTCGGCCGCGATCGGGAGCGGGCAGTAGTCGCCTCCGGAGGCGATCAGCGCGAAGGCGACGATCCCCGAGTTGTTGTACGGGAGGGGGGTCGTCCCCGCGCGGTAGTTCCACCAGTCGTTCCCGCACTGGTACGCCGAGCCGTCGACCGCGCCGGTGAGGTTGAACCCGTTGACGACGTTCCCCCAATCCGCGGGCTCGAGCGCCGTGAGGTTCCACGACTCCCGGACCGTCGCCGTCGCGCCGGTCGCGAGGTCGTAGTCCGGGGCGTACGCGGTCACCTGCGTCGCGAACTGGTTGTCGTAGATGAGGTCCCCGGACTCGAACGTCGAGAGGCCGAACGCGATCCCCGAGGCGTAGAAGTTCGCCTGCTGGCTCCCCGCCGCGAACTCGTTGCCGGCGATGACGTTGCCCGTGCCGCCCAGGAGCAGGAGCGAGCTCCCCTGGCTCACGAAATCGGTGTCGGCGACGAGCGAGTCCGTGACGTTCCAGAGGACGACGTTCGCGATCGGGAACGTCGGCGGGATGACGGACGGGCTCATCAGCGTCTGCGAGAACCAGCCGGTGACCGACGAGCCGTTCACGAGCGACACGTGGGAGGCGTTGTACATCTCGAACTGGAGGTAGTTCGCCGTCGGGAGCCCGAACTCGGCCAGCGTGCCGGCGTACGCGGCGGGGTACAGGAGGTAGAACGACGGCGGGTCGACCAGGTCGACGTAGGCGGAGGTGCCGCTCAGGAGGAGCCCCGGGAAGACCGGGAAGAAGTAGTCGTTGAACTCGCCGAACAGGGAGTCGAGCGCCCCGGGCTGGTCGTTCTCGATCCGGTACGGCGAGCCCGGGGCGCCGGTGCCCTGCGTCGACAGGTTCGCGAGCTGGGCGTCGTTCCACGCGACGAGCGGCGTGTAGACCCCGCGGGCCCGGTCGGCGGTCAGCGTGACGGTGAGGGTGTGCGAGGCGATCTCGAGGTCGACGCTGGTGGAGTTCGGGTCGAAGTCGCTGAGCTCCGTCGTGAGGAAGTACTGGCCGGCGGGCAGGTCGAACGAGAAGCTTCCATTGAGCGCGACCGGAGCCCACGCCGCCTTCGAGGCGTTGTAGATCCCCTCCGGGTTCACGAACACGAACGCGTTCGAGGGCGAAACGGTCCCGGAAACGGTCTGGAAGCCGATGTTGCCCAGCGGGGTCGCGTTCCAGAACGCCATCGGGAAGGATGGCCCAGCCTCGAGGTCGACCGCCCCCGCGGCGGTGTAGTACTCGGCGATTCCCTCCGCGGTCTCGCCCGTGTCGGTCCCGATGTCCCACGCCTCCGGCGCGTACGACCAGCCCCCACCTGACGGGTACCGCAGCGCCATCGACCCGTCGATCGCGTAGATCGACGTGGTGCTGCCCCCGCCGGGACCTCCCAGCACGAGCTCGGCATCGTCGAGGAGACCCGCCGCGTTGGTGGAGCTGCCGTTCACGGCGTACACGGGCGGGGGGATCGGGTCGGAGGTCGTCCGGGTGGAGTTGAACTCCACCCGGTCGTACGTGCCGGACCGGAGGCTCTCGCCGGTCGGCCCCAGGACGTTGTACCCCACCGAGACCGACGCGTACTCGTC
>JASHRQ010000010.1 GCA_030037265.1 Thermoplasmata archaeon
CGCGTCCGCTGCCCCCGCCCCGGCCCCTTCGTCGGGAACGCCCGGCCCGGTGACGGTCCCGTCGCCGGCCCGGTGCCCGGCGTGCGGCGCGACGATCCCGCCGTACGCCCTCACCTGCCCGTCCTGCGGCCTCGCGAGGCCCTGACCGGCCGCTCCGGCGCAACAACTTAACCGCCCCATCCGTTGGGACCGTCCGTGCCCGACGACGAGCCGGCCGAGCCGTTGGACCCGGCCGCGGCGCTGACGCTGTCCGGACCGGAGCGGCAGCTCCTCGAAGCGCTGCGCGCGGCCCCGGACGTGCTCCAGGAGGAGCCCGCCCTCGCGGAGCGCACCGGGCTCGCTCCGGACGCGGTCCGCGGGTCGCTCGAACGGCTGCGCTCGAAGCACCTCGCGCTCGCCACGGAGGGGAGCTGGTCCGAGCGACGGCTCACGCGACGCGGCGAGGAGGCCCGGGCCCGCGGGCTCCCGGAGCGGCGGTTCCTGTTCGCCCTCCGGCGGAACGGCGGCACGATGACGCCGGACCAGCTGGAGGTGGAGGGACTCGTCGGGGAGGAGCGGTCGGCGGCGATCGGCTATCTCCGGCGCCACCGGTTCCTGGCCGACGGGCTGCCGTTCCGCTGGGCCGAGCCCCGCCCCGACGTGGACGGCGCGCTGCCCGAGGAGACCGTCCTTCACGCCGTCGCGACCGGGGCGAAGGAACTGGACGCGGCGGTCTTCCAGCAGCTCCAGCGGCGCGGGCTCGTGACGGTGGAGCGGCACCCCGTCCGGCGCTGGCTTCCCTCGCCCGAGGGGCGCGCGCTCGTCCTGCCCGAGCCCGGCCGGCCGCTCGCGGGACCGCTCACGCCGAAGCTGATCGCCTCCGGCGAATGGGCCCACGTCACGTTCCGCCCGTACGACGTCCGCGCGGAGGTCCCGTACCTGGCGGAGGCCCGGCCGCACCCGTACCTGGCGTGGCTCGAGGAGGTCGAGGAGATCCTGATCGGTCTCGGGTTCGAGGAGGCGGAGGGGCCGCTGCTCGAGACCGAGTTCTGGAACGGCGACGTGCTGTACATGCCCCAGGAGCACCCGGCGCGCTCGGTGCACGACCAGTTCTTCGTGGACGTGCCGCCCGGCGCGCCGCTCCCGGCCGAGCTCGTCGACCGGGTCGCCGCGGTGCACGAGGGCCGCCCGATGCCGGGCGAGACCCTCCCGGTGTCGCCCGGCTGGCGGACCCCGTACGCGCGGGACCGGGCCCGTCGGCCGGTCCTCCGCTCCCACACGACGGCGGTGTCGGCCCGGTTCCTCGCGGCGCATCCGACCCCCCCGTTCCGGATGTACTGCATCGGGCGGAACTTCCGGCCGGATGCCCTCGACGCCCGCCACCACATCGAGTTCGACCAGTGCGAGGGGATCCTGGGCGACAGCGGCGTCACGGTGCGCCACCTCGTCGGCGTCTTCCGCGCGTTCGCGGAGGCGCTCGGGATCCACGAGCTCAAGATCCGGCCGAGCTACTTCCCGTTCACCGAGCCGTCGATCGAGGGGTACGTCCGCCACCCCCGGCTCGGCTGGATGGAGGTGTTCCCGGGCGGGATGCTCCGGCCCGAGGTGCTCCGGCCGCTCGGGATCGACGTGCCGGTGGCCGCGTGGGGGATCGGGATCACGCGGCTCGCGCTGGTGTCGCTCGGCTACAACGACATCCGGGACCTGTACCTCGACGACCGCGCGCGGCTCACCGGCCGGCCGGAGTGACGATGCCGCAGAGCACGCTCTCCGCGAACCGGGTACTGGAGCTCCTGGGCCGCCCGGTCTCCCGGGCCGAGCTCGAGGAGCTCCTGTTCGCGTCGAAGGCCGAGCTGTCGGCCTGGGCCGACGACGACCTCACGGTCGAGGTGACCCCGGACCGGCTCGACCTGCTGTCCGAAGGGGGCCTCGCGCTCCACCTCCAGGGGGCGATCGGCGCGCGCGCCGGACCGGTCGCGATCCCCGCCGGCACCGGCACCGTCGAGCACCCGACGGTGCTGGTCGATGCGACCGTCGCGCCGATCCGGCCGGTGCTCGCGGGGGCGCTCCTCCTGCCGCCGCCGGGGGTGGCGCTCGACGCGGGGCTCCTCGCCGAGGCGATCCGCTTCCAGGAGCTCCTCCACGCGACCGTCGGCCGGGACCGCCAGGCGGCGAGCATCGGGCTGTACTCGTGGGAGCGCACCCGGCCGCCGGTGCGGTACGCGCTCGAGCCGGTCGACGGCGTCCGGTTCACGCCGCTCGACGGCGCGGCCGAGGTCGCCGGCCCCGCGTTCTTCCACGACCACCCGATGGCCGCGAAGTACGGCCGGTTCGGGCGGAGCGACGGCGAGTGCCTCACGCTCCGCGACGCGGACGACCAGGTGCTGAGCCTTCCCCCCGTCCTCAACGGCCGGGGCGCGGGCGAGGTCCGCGTCGGCGACCGAGGGCTCCTCCTCGAGTCGACGGGGATGCGACCCGTCCGCGTCGAGGAGTCCGTCGGCCTTATGCTCCTCCCGTTCGTCGCCCGCGGCTGGGCGGTGCGGCCGCTCCGGGTCGAGTACCCGGACCACGTCGAGTCCGGCGTCGACTGGGTGTCGTCGCGCCGGCTGCCGTTCTCCGCCCCTACGCTCCGCGAGGTGTCGGGCATCGCGCTGTCGGGACGTCCGGTGGAGGAGCTGCTCGCGAAGGCGCGGCTCGGCGCGACGCCGGCGCCGGACGGCTGGTGGGTCGAGATCCCCCCGTGGCGCCCGGACCTCCAGACGTCGGTCGACCTCACCGAGGAGGTGCTGGTCGCGCGCGGGCTGGACGTCGGCGAGGCGCTGCTCCCGCCGTCGGCGACGCGGGGTCGCCGGCTCCCCGAGAGCCGCTTCCGGCGGCGCGTGCGAGCGCTCCTCCTGGGCGGGGGGTTCGTCGAGCTCCGGACGACCGTCCTCGTCGCCGGCCGGGCGGTGGAGCGGCTCGGGCGGTCGACGGCGGTCTCGCTCGTGAACCCGGTCTCCGAGATGTTCTCGCGCGCCCGGGACTCGCTCCAGGTGTCGCTCCTCGCGACGCTCGAGCGGAACGTGCGGAACGGCTACCCGCAGCGGTTCGCCGACGTGGGCCCGGTGCTCGTTGTCGACGCGACGGAGCCGTCCGGGGCCCGGACGCGGTGGCGCGCCGGCCTCGTGGTCGCCGACGAACGCGCCGGGTTCGCCGAAGGGGCCGCGTGGGTCGACTATGTCGTGGGCGCGTTCGGCGCCCTCGGCGTCCGCGAACCGGCCGAGCTGCCCGGCACGATCCCCGGCCGGGCGGCCCGGCTCCGCATCGCGGGGGACTCGGTGGCGGAGATGGGCGAGATCGCCCCGGCGGTGCTCGCGGACCTCGGTGTCCCGGTACCGGTCGTCTGGGCCGAGGTCGACCTCACCACCCTCTGGCCGCTCGTCCGGCGGAACGGCGGGCCGTAGCCGGCCGGGAGCCCCGGCCGGACCTTGCGAAGGGATCCGGTTTCCGGCGGTCGGTGACTGACGTGGAGTCGAGCCCCGGTGCGCCGGCCATCCCACCCCGGGTCGCCGATGACGGGGGCGAGCGGCTCGGCGCCTCCGTTCGCCGTCCTCAGAACCGGCCGTCCATCCCACGGCACGAATCGGCCGTAACACCTCACGTTCCCGGCGCGGAGAAGATGCTGTCCGACTCATGCCGGGTCGCGGGGTCGAGGTCGTCGAGCCGGCCCTGGCCCCGCTCCACATCAGGCAGGTGGAGCGCTCGGAGTCCCTCCCGACGGCGCTGCAGTCCGAGGAGACCCTCCTCGTATGGGCTCCCCCTCGCGAGCAGGAGCGCGTAGGTTAGGTTGACCACGGCCTCCTGCTGCTCCCGAAAGGAGACCCGGTCTCGTGCGACCCGACGTAGCACAAGGCTCGCGGCGTCCGGGACGAACGAAGACGGAAGAGTGCAGAGGTGCAGCATCGCGGCGAGCGCCTCGGAGCCGACCTGGTCGCTCATCAGGCTCGCATCTGCGGTCCGCCGGTCCAGTACGGGTGGGAGAGCGCCACGTCGGGGCTGGCGGCGACCGTGACGTCATGGAAGTGCTCCCACATCGTGCACGCCCCCAGTGTGACTCGCTTCGTTCCCAGCAGACGCCGAAGGTAGGCGATCAGCTCGGCGCCGTCGGCCCCAAGGTCGACTAGTCGATTCGCTGACGCCGCCGGTCGACGGCCGTGGTTACGGCGCGGTTCTCGGCGATGTCCAGCCCGACGAGGGTCTCGGCTTGCATGTGGCACCCCGGAGGAGAGGGGCAGCGGCGCGCCAGATGGGGCTTGCCCCGCATCAAGCGGAGGCTATCATGTCCTCACCATAGAACTAGGCCCGTTCTCCCATGTCTGCGCCGGGGGTCGGGTCGAGGAATCAGTCGGTCCTGCTCGCCCCGGGGACGAGGGTCCGTAGCGGGTCAGCGGCGGGCTGTGGGGGAACAAGGGGGCATGGCCGACCCCATCCCCAAGTAGAACGCAAGAGCCGCAAAGGCCAGCAGAACCGGTCCAACGATCACGAAAACGAGCGCCCAGGGAAAACATATCCGGCTGTGACACTGGATGACACCGCAGGGGGGCGGTGCCGGGCAGTACCAAGGCCCGACCACGGTGGTCACCACAACTAGCGCCAGGAGAATCACTCCTACCGTCGCAAGGACAACGCCGAGAATTTGGAAAGCAGTCCGGGGCCGAAACATGGGCCTAGCCGACAGGGCAGGCGGTCAAGCCGCATGGGGCGGTTATAGTGCGCGATTTGCCCCAGTAGCGACCGGGGATCCGCACGCAATAGGTACGGGCGATAGACGTAACTACTCCTTGAGCTATTTTTTTCCTGACGGAATTCTAAACAGCGGACAAGGAGCGGGACGTGCGGTCGTGGGCTCGACCACGGCATCGGCCGTTGATTGGGCGGTGCTCACGGTTTCCGGCGTGTACAGAGCGACGTCCGGGACTCGAAACAGCGTCCCGTAGTTTCTATCGAGTCAACCGATCTCGTTGGCACCAGAGGTCACTGATTATCGGGGCCGTGGTGGGCATTCTGGCCTGTCTCGTGATGTCCACGGCCTTAGCGCCTGCGGGTGGTGGGACTAGCCGCGCCCAAAGCGCTTCCACTTCCGTCGTAACGTCGACGGGCCCCTCCGGCTGTTCCGTGATCGAAGTGGCTAGCCCCGCCATGCTGAACAACAGCTCTACGTGGTTTGGCCATCTTCTCTGGGCGGTGTGCGGGACGACTGAGTTTACCGTGGCGATGCAGAGTCGGAGTTTTCAGAACTTCAGCGTCGAAGTGCAAACGCAGCGCAGCGGGACTGCCACTGTTTACTTCGCGTTTGACTGGGTCGACAATTGCTCCGGCAGTTCGGCTCTGTGCGCCTACACTGAGTCCTGGAAAGGGAACGCGACGACGGGACAGGTGACCGGTCCGATCATTCAGGAAAACGCTCTCACGTATGAAAGTCCGGATCCGATTGGCCCATCGATATCCTCGGGGGCCGGAGCCATCGCGGTCTACTCAGTGATCGCGGGCGTCGTTGGAATCGCAGTGGGTGTCCTTCTAGTTCATCGGCCCCGGGGCCCCGGACGGTACCAGGCACCGAGCAGAGCGATTCCCGGCGAAAGTGAACCTGCCGCGGGATCCATGAAGAGCGGCGGCGAATTAGGCAAGAGCCCCTAGAAGTTCTCATGGCGTCTTTTGACAGGTCGGGGGTCTTCCAGGGTGGGGCGGGCTTTCGCCCATATCCAGGTTCAAGCTGCGCGGCGGAAAGGAAGTGGAGCCCCTCTGCCAGATTGACCAGAGGGGTCCAAAGGGCTGGCCCGAGTCTCTCGGCAAGGTTGAGGGGCGACAGTCTTGGGGCGTGGACCGGCCACCTTCTACCGGACGCGTTGAAAGCGACGGGGTCCATGCGTCGGGGCCGGCTCTCCTACTCGAAGGGCAAGCAGTTGGGACGGCGACGGTGCTTCGTATCGGCGAGTGCGTCATGGGTGGGGTTGGTCGGATGCTAAGTCGGTGGCAACGCAAATCTGGGTCCTCGTGGTTACTTGCTTGCCTCGCATTCGCGGCCGTGATCCTCCTGCTGATGGATGGGTCTGGACTCGGCCGGACGACCAGTGATTCATTCTCTTCGGTTTCTAGGGAAGTCTCAGCCGCCTCTGCGGCTCAATCTTGGCTGTCGACTGCAGAGGTCCAGGGTGGCGTCGAAAGTGTCTATCAAACTCTTGCTGCAGAGGGGGCACCCACAGAAAGTTTTGGGACTGTTGACACCGTGGCGTACTCGATCACAAGCGCGTTTGCGTCGGTCAGCAGTGACGTCGCGTTCCAGACTATCGCCGCAGTACTCGGTCCGTCGAATTTCACATTCCAGCTGGATTACGAAGCAGCCAACGGAGTGACTGCCGGGTACTTCACGTTCCATTGGACCTTGGGCGACATCGCCTACTCAGAGTTTTGGGCTGTCAACCTAACGGCGGGGTCGCTTGACGGACCAACGGTTGAGCAGGGCCCCGCAGTCTACTATGGGGGCATCTCTTCGAGTCCGAACTGGTCAGGATGGATTTTCTGGGCGCCCGGTACACCGGAACTTGAGGAAAGCGAGACAGATGAGGTTGTACCGACAATCTCCACGCCCTCTCTGTCCCCGAGCGGCGTACCCAGTCAGTACTACGTTCATGCAGAAACCAGCGTTTGGGCGGGTCTCGCTCCCGCAGCAGGGGGAAGCGGTGGTCTGCTGCAGACCGGCTATTCCACGGACGCCACGAGTCCATCAATTTCGGACTACACGTACTGGTACGAGTTCTATCCAAGCCCATCCTACAACTTCTCAGGGAATCCAACGACCAGGCCCGGCGATGATGTTCAGGAGTTGTTGTATCCTTACTCAAGCGGGGACTGGTGGGTGTGGGACAACGATTTGACGGCCAAAACTGGTGTAGGCACGCTAGTCTCGACAGGATCGTGGACGCCGTACTACGCGCAGTATGTTGTCGAGGCTGCGACCTACGCCGAGGAGTACGATGGGAACTACTACGGCATCTTCCAGCAAATCGCAAGGTTTACAGACGTGGACTTTGGGGACGCAGAAGTAGAACTCTGGAACGGAACAGAGTATACCTCGGACTACCTCTACACTCAAGGCAGTTACAAGCTCTTTGACATCTCTTACATTTCGCAGTTTTGCGGAAACGATTTGTGTTCCAGTCCGGGAATCAATACGGACCAAAATTACGAGTCCGAGAACTGTGGCTACTACGACCAGTACGGATGTCCTCAGGATAGCCACGTCACTTCTGAGTATCAGTGGTCCTATCTCTACAACTGAATCGGCATCCGTTCACCTCCGTACGGGCCGAGACGGTTGGGGCCACCAGCAGGACGTCGATGGACTTCCCACGCAGTGGGCCGGGAGTTCGCCCCCGAGTTCCGAGAGGGGGCGGGGCGGTGGTACGAGGTTCGTGCCGACCCCGGACGCGCCGACGAGCAGCCAGTTGCGTGACGGGAAAGTTGTCCGCCACCCAGCATTTCATCCGGGGGTGCACTCCAGCGGGGGACACGGGGGCGGCGCTCCCTCTCGAGATGAACTTCACGGACCCGAGCACCCTGAACAGTCCCGGCACCCTGACGGTCAGCGAGGAACTCCACTTCCTCGAGGAGGGGCCCGCGCCGTACACCGGGCCGGGATACGACACGCGGGGGATCGAAGGATGGATGATCGGGCTGAACCTGACGAACGGCTCCGGGCCCCCGCTGCCGTTGGCGGGCTCCGACTGCGAGACCTGGGTACCGACCCTGGGGGACTGTGCAGCGAACGACTCGGGATGGTACGCCGTCCTGCTGGGCCCGGACGGGGAGTGGGACGGGACCTATGGAGCGACCGCCACGGGCTCCGGCTGGAGCGATCCGGTCCTTCCGATCGTCAACAACGAGACGCTGGTCGTGGTCGCCCCGTCGAGCAGGGCCGTCGCCGGCGATGTACTGGGGATCTCATCGATCACGGAGGCGCTGCCGCTCGTTGGGTCGACCGTGCTCCCGTGAAGGAAAGCAGGGTGGCCGCTCGGACCGGTGGGGAATGAGTCGGTCGGCCGGGCGTCGACCCTCCGAGGGCTGTAGTTCGCAAGGTCCGACGAGGTACGCAGAATAGTCGGAGTGCCGGAGGGGCCCGATGCCAAAGGCGGTCCGTTGGCCGATGCTGCAAGGAGTCTACTGAGGGGAAAGAGACCCCCGAGGACTCCGGGTCTCCCCCGATGGAGCACGGCTACCTCCGCGGCGTGGGCTACGGACCCACCCGGGGCTGGGCAGACGACCCCCCCGAGAGACGGCCCAGAGCCACCGAAAGGAAACGACATAAGCCCGGGACCCCGTGATCGGCGATGGCCGAGCACCGGAGCCGTCCCGAGTCGGCCCGGGAGCGGTGGGAGCGGGAAGCCGCCTCGGCGCTGGACGGGGCCCGGGACGACCGGAGGATTCCGCTGCTCGTCGGTCCCCCCGCCGACCGGACCAGCCCGGCGCTCACGGCGCAGGGATTTCCCGGGGAGTACCCGTACACCCGGGGCATCTACCCCACGATGTACCGCGGGCGGCTCTGGACGTTCCGCCAGTACTCCGGGTTCGGGAGCGCTGCCGAGACGAACCGCCGGTTCCGGTACCTGGTCGAGAACGGCCAGACCGGACTGTCCGTCGCGTTCGACCTGCCGACCCAGATCGGCTACGACTCCGACCACGCGCGCGCCCGCGGCGAGGTCGGCCGGTGCGGCGTCGCGATCGCGTCGCTCGGCGACATGCGGACCCTGTTCGACCGCCTCCCGCTCGACCGGGCGACGGTGTCGATGACGATCAACGCGACGGCGACGATCCTCACCGCCCTCCTGGTGGCGGTGGCCGAGGAGGGCGGCGTCCCCCGGGCGGAGCTCGGCGGGACCGTGCAGAACGACATCCTCAAGGAGTACGCCGCCCGCGGGACGTACATCTACCCGCCCGGCCCGTCGATGCGACTCACCGTCGACCTCATCGAGTTCGCGACGCGCGAGATGCCGCGGTGGAACTACATCTCGGTCTCGGGCTACCACATGCGGGAGGCCGGTGCGACGGCCGCCCAGGAGGTCGCCTTCACGTTCGCCGACGCGCTCGCCTACGTCCGCGCCGTCCAGGAGCGCGGGCTCGCGCTCGACGCCTTCCTGCCCCGACTCTCGTTCTTCTTCTCCTCCGACCGGAACTTCCTCGAGGAGGTCGCGAAGTTCCGGGCGGCCCGGCGGCTGTGGGCCCGGATCGTCCGGGAGGAGCTGGGGGCCCGCGAGGCGCGCTCGGCGCAGCTGAGGTTCCACACCCAGACCGCGGGCTCGTCCCTCACCGCGCAGCAGCCGGAGCTCAACGTCGTGCGGACCACGCTCGAGGCGCTGGCCGCCGTGCTCGGCGGCACGCAGTCGCTGCACACCAACGCGCTCGACGAGGCGCTGGGGCTCCCCACGGAGCCGGCGGCGCGGCTCGCGCTCCGGACCCAGCAGATCCTCGCGGAGGAGTCCGGCGTTCCGTCGACCGTCGACCCGCTGGCGGGGGCGTACGAGGTCGAGTGGCTCACGGACCGGATCGAGACCGAGGCGCGGGAGTACCTCGACCGCGTCGCGGAGCTCGGCGGGGCGCCGGCCGCCGTCGCGAAGGGGTACGTGCAGGGGGAGATCGCCCGCGAGGCGTACCGCGTCGCGCTCCGACGGGGGACCGGCGAGGAGAAGGTGGTCGGCGTGAACGCGTATACCGAGGGGAACCCCGGCTTCTCGCTGTTCCCGGACGCCGCGCGGCGGCGCGGCCCGACGGTGACCCGCGTCACCGGCGAGCAGGAAGCGAAGCAGGTCGCTCGCGTCGCCCGCTGGCGCCGACGGCGGGACCCCGCGCGGACGCGGGACGCGCTCGATGCCCTCAAGACCACCACGGAGCAGGGGGGGAACGTGATGCCGGCGGTGCTCACGGCCGTGACGCGCGGGGCCACGCTCGGCGAGGTCGCGGACGTCTGGCGCGGACTGTTCGGCGAGCACGAACCGTCCCGCACGTTCTAGGAGGCGCCGGTGCCGCTCGACCATCTCGGGATCGCGGTGCGGAACCTCGCCGAGCGCGTCCCCGCATGGGAGCGCGGGCTCGGCGGCCGGGCGTCCCCGCCGGAGGAGGTGCCCTCGCAGCAGGTCCGGGTCTCGTTCCTCGACGTCGGGGGGAGCCACCTGGAGTTCCTCGAACCGACCGCGCCCGGGTCGGCGGTCGCCCGCTTCCTCGACGGACGCGGGGAGGGGATGCACCATGTCGCCGTCGCCGTACCGGACGTCGACCGGACGCTCGAGGAGCTCGCCCAGCGGGGATTCCGCCTCATCGACCCCCGGGGCCGGTCCGGCGCCCGGGGCCGACGGGTGGGGTTCGCCCACCCGTCGGCGTTCGGCGGCGTGCTCGTCGAGTTCGTGGAGGCACCATGAGCCGGATCACCGAAGCCCACCTGCGCGCGATCTACGACAGCCGAGGGAACCCCACGGTCGAGGCGCGGCTCGCGACGGACGCGGGCGTCGTCGCGGCGGCCGGCGCGCCGAGCGGCGCGAGCACGAGCACCCACGAGGTGGTCGCGTTCCCCACGGGCGGCGTGCCCGCGGCGCTCGCGGTGTTCGAGCGGTCGGTGCGGGCGAAGATCGTCGGCGCTTCGGTCGACGACCAGGCGGCGATCGACCGGGCGCTCCACGAGGTCGACGGGACCCCCGACTTCTCCCGGATCGGCGGCAACACCGCCACCGCCGTGTCGGTGGCGACGGCGATCGCCTCGGCGTTCGAGCGGAAGGTCCCGCTCTGGAAGCGCCTCCTGCGGCCCGGCCTCGTCGGGCCCCGGTTCCCCGCGATCTGCGGGAACTGCCTCAACGGCGGGAAGCACGCCTGGGGCGGGCCGGACATCCAGGAGTTCATCGCCTACTCGACCGCGCCGGACCCGGCCGACTCGATCCGGGCGGCGCTCGAGGTGCACCACCGCCTCGGGGCGAAGCTCCACGCGCGGTTCCCGACGATCGCCCTCGGGCGCGGGGACGAGGGCGGCTGGGTGGCGCCGCTCGGGAACGTGGAGGCGCTCGAGCTGCTCGTCGCGACGTGCGCGGAGGTCCGGGACGCGCTCCACCTCCCCGTCCACCCCGGGATCGACCTCGCCGCCACCGAGTTCTTCCGCGACGGGCAGTACGTCTACAAGGAACAGACGCTGTCGCCGGAGGGGCAGCTCGGGTTCGTGACGAGCCTCGTCGACCGGTACGAGCTCAAGTTCGTCGAGGACCCGTTCGAGGACAACGACTACGACCACGTCGCGGCGTTCACGCGCGCCGTCGGCGGGAAGGTGACCGTCGTGGGGGACGACCTGTACGCGACCTCGCTCGCACGCGTCCGCGAGGGGGTCGAGCGCCGCGCGACGAACGCGGCGCTGATCAAGGTGAACCAGGTGGGGACACTCACCGACACGCTCGCGACCGTCGACTACGTCCGCGCCCAGGGGCTCGCGAACGTCTCCTCGCACCGGTCCGGGGAGGTCCCGGACGCCTGGCTCGCGCACCTCGCCGTGGCGTTCGGCTCGCTCGGCCTCAAGTGCGGGCTCCTCGGCGGGGAGCGCGTGGCAAAGCTAAATGAACTCCTTCGCATCGGCGCGCCCGCCGGAAGCTAGCGCATGCCCGACGACGAGACCCAGGCGGAAGAGCCGATCGCCGCGACCGGCGAGGGCCAGGACACCCGCCCGGGGGAGCTGCTCGTCCCCGAGGACCTGTACCTGACCGCGGGGGTCCACATCGGCACCCAGCAGAAGTCGGCCAGCATGCGGCCGTTCGTCCACAACGTGCGGGACGACGGGCTGTACGTCCTCGACCTCCGGAAGACCGACCAGCGGATCCGCGTCGCCGCGCGGTTCCTCGCCCGCTTCCCGCCGGACAAGATCCTCGTCGTTTCGCAGCGCCAGTACGGCCAGAAGCCGGTGCGGGTGTTCGCGAAGGCGATCGGCGCGGTCTCGTTCTCCGAGCGGTTCGTGCCGGGCTGCCTCACGAACCCGAACCTGGTCGAGTACATCGAGCCGAAGGTGCTCGTCGTCACCGACCCCGCGACGGACCAGCAGGCGCTCTCCGAGGCGGTCTCGATCGGCATCCCGATCGTCGGCCTGTGCGACGTGAACAACGAGACCCGCGACGTCGACCTCGTGATCCCCGGGAACAACAAGGGCCGCGTGGCGCTCGCGACGATCTACTGGCTCCTCGCGCGCGAGGTGCTCCGCGCCCGGGCCGGGGGGACGGCGGAGCCGGACTTCCCGCTGACCGCCGACGATTTCGTCGCCGCGCTCTGAGCCGGTCCGGTCACGTTATACCGTGACCGCCGGTGGTCGGCCCGTGCCGCGTCCCGGGACGGGGCTGATCCGGCTGCTCGCCGAGCGCGGGGTGCCGGAGCGCGCGGCGCGCCTGTACATCGCCTCCTGCCGCGAGGGGGCCCAGACCGCCGCGGAGCTCGCGCGGATGAGCGGCATCCACCGCGTCGAGGCGTACCGGCACATCCAGCAGCTGCGCGAGGCCGGGCTGCTCCGGTCGGTCAGCGGCCGTCCGATGCGGTTCGCCGCGCTCGCGCCGGAGGAGCTCGTCGAGCGGTGGGTCCGGACGGCGACGGAGGACGTGCGCCGGCTCGAGGAGAACCGGGGCCAGATCCTCCGCGAGTTCCGGGAGCAGATCGCGACGCCCGAGGCCGAGGACGGCCGGAAGTTCGCGATCCTGGAGCGCCGGAGCGCGCTGTACAGCTTCCTCAAGAAACGGATCGGGCTCGCCCGGCGCGAGCTGCTGCTGTCGCTGAGCCCGAAATCGCTCGCGCGCCTCGTCGACGGCGGGGTCGACCGGGAGCTCCGCCTCGCCCACCGGCACGGGGTCCGGGTCCGGCTCGTCACGGAGATCACGCGGGCGAACCTCCTCGACGCGAAGCACTTCGGTACCTTCGCCGAGGTCCGGCACGTGGGGACCGTCCCGTCGATCCGGGGGATCCTCCTGGACCGCCGGGGCGCCGTCGTCTACGTCGCGGGGGACCACGCGCCGACGCCGACGGCGGACCGGCTCGTGACGCTCTGGACGACCGACGAGGAGCTCCTCCAGCTGTTGCGCCACCAGTTCGGACAGCTGTGGAACCACGGCACCCCCGCAGACCAGCGCATCGTCGAGCTCGAGGAGCCGCCCGTCGCCGCGCTCCCGGTGCGCCTCGGACGCGAGGTGGAGTCGTTCAACCGGCTCCGGGAGATCACCCAGCTCGGCATGCAGGTGGGGGCGCTCCGGGAGCTGCCGTTCGACCTCCCCGAGTTCATCGACACGGTCGCGCACCAGGTCGGCCGCCAGATCGCGAACCAGCTGGACGGCGAGCTCCCGGCCGAGGTCGCGCGCTCGCTCCAGGAGTACTTCCGGGACCGCGGCGTCTCGTTCGAGATCCTGCGCCCGGAGCCGCTCCTCGTCCGGACGACGAACTGCCTCGCGTGCGACGGCGCCTCGCCGGAGGTCGGCCGGCTCCTCTGCCCCGCGATCCTCCGGACCGTGTTCGAGGCGAGGACCGGCGCGCGATGGGACGTGACCGACGGGCGCCGCAGCGGCCGGCGGGGCCACGTCTTCTCGCTGACGCCGTCGTAGGGCGTCCCGCGCCCCGACCGGCCCCGGTCGGAGCCGGACGCGTGCGGTTATACTTCGTCCGGGGGGCCGCCGACGCGGGCGCCGTCGGGCGGTGCCAACCGCGACGGGTTCCGCGGCGAGGGAGACCCTCACCGATCCGGCCGACCGGCCGCGTCGAGGGCGGTTTATGAAGTGGAACCCGTTTGCGGGGTACGCGGCCGTCGGCTCCTTCGGCGTCGGCGGGGTCCGCCGCCTCCGTTGACCCCCGAGCGGCGGCGACGGCGTCGCCGATGGACGTCGCCGGGATCCGACCGATTTCGATGGGATGATAAGTCGGGAGACGGTTGCGCGACGTCCCAGGGGGGACCTGCCATCCGCGCGCTGGCGGGCTGGGAACGGGCCCAGCTGAAGCAGTGGGCGAGCGCCCGCACGACGCCGTACCGGCTCGTGGTCCGCTCCCAGATCGTTCTGCTGGCCGCGGAGGGACGGTCGTACCGTGACATCGCCGCCCGCCTCCACGTGCGGCCGGTTACCGTGACGCGCTGGCTCCGACGGTTCGCCCTGCTGGGTCCCGAGGGACTGCGGCGCGACGCCCCCCGTTCGGTCGCCCGGGTCGGGCTCGCGAGCGACGTCGTCCAGTCGGTCGTCGCGAAGACGCTGCGGGACCGTCCCCCGCAGGGCCGGTACTGGACCACCCGTTCGCTCGCTCGAGAGGTCGGCGTCAGCCACAGTTCGGTCCGCCGGATCTGGCGGAGGCTGGGCATCGACCCTACCGCCTCGCGGCTCTCCCGCTTGGCCCAATGGGCCGGGGGCGCCTCGAAGCGAGTGGACGTGGTCGGGCTGTTCTTCGACCCGCCACGCTGGGCCGTCGCCCTCTCGCTGAGCCCGAACGGTCGCGCGGCGGAGCCGGGCCCCGTCGGGTCGGCGCTCGGACCGCTCACGGACCTGGCCTCGTGCATCCACCTCTTGGAGCACGCCCGGCCCAAGGAGCGCTGGCGGTCGCTGGTCGACCAGGAGTTCCTCGCGTTCCTGAGCCGGATCTCGCAGGACCGGCCCCCGGACGAGCGGGTCCACCTGATCGCGGGCTCGGATGAGCCGCTCTCCCCGTCGGTCGAGCGGTGGCTCGGAGCGCACCGGGAGATCTCGATGGGCCTCACCCCGGACCCGGCCTCGCTCGACCGGAGCGCCTCCCGCTGGGCGGAGACGGTCCGAGGACCCCGCGGGGCCGACTCCCCGCTCCCGAGCCTCCCCCGGCTGCGGAGTGAGGTGCAGAGCTGGGCGGAGACGGCCGACCCGCCGGACGAGCCGTTCGCCTGGATCCGCGACGGGGCGGGGCGGCTCGCGCGGGCGCCGTCCCGGAGCCCGTCGCGCGTCCCGGCCGTCGCGCACCCAAGCGAGTTACACCGCGATTTCAACAGCGACATATGAGCCCACCCGGATGCGGCCGCATCCGGGGGGTCCTCGACCGAACATGTCCGAAAAACAACGCCAGCGAACGCCATCGTGGATTGCCGTGGCGGTCATCGTGCTCGCCACGACGGGCTTCGCCCTGGGCGGCGTGGCCTGGGCGCCGTCCACGGCCGGGGCGCGGGCGCCGACCGCCACCGCGGCACCGACCGTGGCCGGGCTGAACGACGCATCCCTCACCGAAGTGAGCGGGCCCTCCCTATCGGCCCAGACGGTGGCGGAGGCGGGCCAGTACGGCTACACAATCAGCCCCGACCCATCGGCGTTCAACGCCGCGCAGAAAATGACGCTACAAGTATCGGTGGGCTCCTCGCAGGGGCTGGACAACTTCGTCCAGGACATCCAGAACCCCACGAGCCCCCTGTTTCACGACTTCGTCAGCTCGAGCACCCTCGCGGGCGCGTTCGGCGTCTCGGCGAGCCAGTACGCCGCGGACTCGAGCTACTTCACCGGATACGGTCTCACGGTCACCCCCGACCCGGACCGGATCTACCTCACGGTCTCGGGGACGATCGACCAGGTGGACGCCGCCTTCCACACCCAGATCGGCGCGTTCTCCGAGCAGTACTACTCCCCCGGCGCGTGGAACCCGCTGTTCGGGAACGCCAGCGCGGGCCTCAACAGCACGACGACCCGGATCGTCTACCTGAGCACGGGCAACGCGTACCTGCCGAGCGGCATGGCGGCGAACAGCGTCGCCGGGCTCAGCACGCTGTTCGGCCAGCCGGACATCTCAACGCCGTTCGCCGGCGAGTCGCCGGCGACGAACCTCACCCAGCTCGGGATCACCACCACCACGCCCACGCCGACGTGGTACTACTCGCCGACCCAGGTGCTGGGCGGCGGCACCGACTCGGCGTGCGCCACGAACGACTTCACGTGGGCGTATCTGGACGGGCTCGCCTGGCAGTTCCTGTTCCCGTGCTCGATGCCGGCCCTCACGGGGGCGACCAACCTCCAGGACGGCGCCTCCACGATCGACAGCGAACCGGACCAGGGCCAGGGCGTGACGATCGGGATCATCGACGTCGGCTGCCCGATCCCGAGCGACCTCCAGGCGTACGACCAGCAGACCGGGGTGGACCTCCTGAACCACCTGACGGTGATCGCCCTCAACACCACGTTCGAGGCGACGCCGAACACCAACCTCGACGGCTGCGTCTACAACGGGGAGTACTGGGGATGGACGAGCGAGACCGAGCTCGACCTCGAGTACGCGTCCGCGATGGCGCCGGAGGCGCACATCGACCTGATCTCCGTGGGGGACCCGAGCCTCACGACCTTCGACGCGGCCTACCAGTTCACCGCCGACTACCTCACCTCGGGCGCGCCCACGGCGCTGCCGGCCGCCTCGGGGTCGACGGTGTTGAGCCTCGTCACCGGTGCCACCAGCCAGACGACCTCGGCGGCCGACTCGTCGGTCACGATCACGAGTAACTCGTACGGCACCGGCGAGCAGCTGTCGTCGATCTTCGGGACCCCGATGTACCTCACGGTCGAGAACGAGGCGCTCGACGAGCTCGCGGCCGCCGGCGTCACGAACCTGTTCGCCTCCGGCGACTCCGGGCCTACCGTCTATCCGTTCCCGGTCCAGGCCGGTATCCCGGCCGACGCG
Source organism: Thermoplasmata archaeon (assembly GCA_030037265.1). Taxonomy (GTDB): domain Archaea; phylum Thermoplasmatota; class Thermoplasmata; order Lutacidiplasmatales; family UBA184; genus JAKIWV01. Next base: position 16,675 of record JASHRQ010000010.1, read on the forward strand.
AGCGGCGTGACCTCGGTCGGCGGCGGAATGGTCACCGCCGAGTACAACGGGGAGGCGTTCCCGAACACCGGGATCGGCGTCGACATCGGCGGGGAGTGGATGACGGCGGCGCCGGTCTCGGGCGTCGCCAGCTACACCTACTGGCAGGAGTCGGACGTCATCCAGTACCAGTACGAGTCGGGCTACGTGAACGTGCCGGCCCTCCCGCCCGGCGAGACCGGCGGCGGGTTCGGCCAGTCGTTCTCGCAGGCCCAGCCGTGGTGGCAGAACGCCCTCGACATGTACGACAGCGGCGCGCTGATCGACCCGGTCGTCAGCGGCAGCGCGGCGTTCAACATGAGCATCTACACGTTCGGCGGATGGGCGCTGACCTACGGCGGCACGTCCTTCGCGACGCCGATCTTCGCCGGCGAGTGGGCCCTCATCGAGGAGCAGGCGCTCACCGCGTTCGGCACCGCGCGGATGGGCGACATCAACGCGCTGCTGTTTGACGTCCACAACGCTCAGCAGGCGGGCGTGATCGCCACGGACGCCTACGTCCCGATGACCAACATCGGGACCGGCGGCGTGAGCGAGCTGCTGTGCACCGAGGAGGCCTGCGGCGTCACCATCCTGGAGCTCATCGGGCTGTGGGGACCGACCAACGGCTACGGGCAGTACCTGCTCGCGTCGCAGGACGAGTTCCCCCAGGACCAGAACCTGCCGTCCTGGTTCGGGACGCTCGACAATCCGGCGGGCAGCGGGTGGAACTACCTCCAGGGCCTCGGGATGCCGCTGGCCGACCTGCTCGACTCGGCGATCATCGGGGAGGACCCCGGGACCCAGCACGCGCTCGCCGACGAGCCGTTCTACGTGGAGGAGGTCGATGGCTCGTCCGTCGTGCCGGTGCAGACGCTGGTCGCGGGCCAGACGTACACCCTCCAGATCGTGAGCGCCGGGGGGAGCGCGCTCGTGGGACCGTTCGACGTGACCACCTACAGCGACGGCGTGACCTCGACGACCCAGATCGACTCGGCGACGTTCACCTACACGCCGGGCTGGGCGTCCCAGCTGGCGTTCAGCAACGGGACCGAGTACGGGTACTTCTACGTCAGCGTCGCCACCGGCGGCTTCTCGCCGTCCTGGACGTTCCAGTACTTCGCCGTCGCCCAGCCGCTCCTCGACTGCGGCACGCTGACGCTCGGCGTCTTCACGCCGCTGGGCGTCGTCACGAACGGCGAGGCGCAGGTACCGATGGAGCAGTCGACGGCCCTCGGCACCGTAGCCTCCGGTGGCGAGGCGATCGTCACGCTGAACGGCGTGCCGGTCGGCGGCGCCCAGGTGACGCAGACGGCGCTCGAGGTGTCGCCGGCCGCGATCGCGGACCCGACGATCCCGTCGACGCCGGACGGCACGACGATCGGGACCTACCTGAGCTCGGTGTCGGGGCTGGCCGCCTTCTGGACCGACTCGGGCCAGCTGTACGCGGACATCGTCGACCAGGCGCCCGGCACGGTGGGTCCGCTCCTGCCGGTCGTGTTCACCCTGCAGGCAACGTACGACGGCCTCACGTCGAACCCGGTGACCGTCGTTGCCGAGCCGGAGTCGGGGTACTTCAGCACGAACGTCACGCTATCGGGCGGCTACGTGACCGGCACCGTCGGATTCTACGGGATGACGTACCTCAACTACCTCAACCTGAGCGTGGGGTCGTCGCCCGGGGAGTACGTGAACTACACGTACACGCCGCAGACGGTCTACACCGGCCAGATCTCGGTCGACCTGCTGGCCCCGTCCTCCGGCCCGGTCGTCCTGTCGGCCGTGGCCGCGGGCGTCGCGGACTACATGGTGATCGCGTGCGGCGGTCTCGTCGGCTACGGGGACTACTTCGCGGTCTGCGGGCTCGAGGAGCCGCTGAACTACAGCGCGGTCTGGCAGGACCCCGTCGTGATGCTGCCGGCCTCGCTGTCGGCGTCGCAGTCGACGCTCACCGTCGCCGGCGACGACACCTTCACGTGGAGCGGCACGGCGTTCACCGGCGCCACCGGGACGCTGTCGCTGGTCTCGGCGGCCGGCTCGACGGTCCTCGCGACCGGCCTCTCGGGCAGCTACGTCCTCGACACGGCGACGCTGCTCGACGGCTACTACTCGGTCGTCTTCACCGAGCGGGCGCCCGGCGCGATCACGACCACCCGCACGGTCTCGGTCTACGCCGACAACGAGGCCGTGAGCCTGTCGGCGCTCGTGGGCGAGCTGCAGGGCCAGCTGTCGACCGACCAGCAGACGATCGCGTCGCTGGACGCCTCGGTGGCCGCCCTCCAGAGCGGTTGGGCGAGCGCCAACGCCACGATCGCGTCGGACCAGACGGAGATCAACTCGCTCGACGGGCTCATCGCGACGCTCCAGACGGAGCTCGCGTCGGCCCAGGCCGAGGTCTCGACCCTGCAGACCGAGGTGGCCTCGCTCCAGGCGCAGGGCGGCGCGGACGCGGCGCAGATCTCGGCGCTGCAGGGCGAGCTCGCGACGGCCCAGACGACGATCTCCACGGACCAGACGCAGATCCAGTCGCTCCAGGCGACGGTCGCCCAGCTCCAGGCCGAGCTGAACGCGAAGAAGGGGGTTGCTCCGACCCCCTGGTACGACGCGCTGCCCGGTGGCGGGCTCGGGCTGATGCTGATCTCGGGCATCGCCGGGGCGCTGATCGCCGGCCTGGCGGTGGCGCTCGTCGGCCGCCGTCGGCCCCAGGGGCCGGGAATCGGGCCCGTGGACGGGAGCTCCTCGGCGAACCCCCCACCGGGCGCCGCATCGGAGTTGACGGCCCGGACGCCGTCCGTCGGCCCGGGGGTCCGTAGCCCGGAGGAGATACTCCGGCGGGCCCGGCTCGCCCAGAGTCGGCTGCTCGCCGAGGGGAACCTCGCGGGGGCCGCTCAGCTACAGGAGGCCGCAGATCGGCTCGCGGGACTTCGGGGGTTGCCCCAGGAGCGCAGCGTACCGCAGTCGCTGTATCGCTGAGCGGGCCCCGGGACCGCGGGGACCGACCAACCCCTTCCGCTCCCCGGAAAGTCTCCCGAGCCCCGTGAGGGGTGAGGAGGGCTTCGGGGGTTCTTCAGTTTTCGAGACCCCCTTCCTCCATGTTGATGACGTCGTCGACCGACACGTTCCGCTTCGGGTCCTCCAGGAGTCGGTCCAGGAGTTCCCGCTTCGACGCGAGCTCGCCCACCAGGGTCTGCAGTTCCTCCGGTGAGGTCGGTGGCGGAAGGGAGCGTCGGGCCCGGGCGGCAAGATCCTCGGTCTTCCGAACGGTCAAACGAGGGTCTTCCTCGGCATAGGGCGCATCGTGCGTCAGCACGCCCCAGACCGCACCGGTCATCTTCCGGGTCGCGGCGACCAGGGCCTTGGGTCGCCCCAGCTGCTTCGCCTTCTTCCGATAGAACTGGGCGACCGCGTTCGGGTGCTTCGCCCGCAACGCTCCTTGGACCGCGCAAGTTAGGAAGAACGTATTAGCTCACGTTTCAGGCACCACCCGGGGGTACGGTGTTCATCCGTCCGCCCGTCCCCCGGTCCCTCGCCGACCGATGTTCCTCTCGTACCAGTATCGTCTCTACCCGTTCCCCGCCCAGGAGTCCGAGCTCCGTCGGTGGCTCTCCGAGCTCACCTTCCTCTGGAACTACTCCGTGGAGGTGCGCACTGACTCGTGGCGCCTCCGTCACGAGCGGCGGACCTACCTGGACCAGCAAGCCCGCCTCAAGGCGTGGCGCGCCCACGACCGCGCCGGGCTGGGCTCCCTCCCCTACGATGTCGCCCGGGACCAGCTCCAGCGGGTCGACCTCGCCTTCCGCGCCTTCTTCCGACCGGGTGCCGACGGACGACGAGGGCCGCGGCGTCCCGGGTATCCGCGGTCCCACCGCCGCACGGACTCCTTCACGTTCGTGACGATTCGAGATCCCCTCGTCCGAGGACCGGGCGTCGGGGTCCAAGCGCAGCTCAAGGTCCCGACACTGGGTCGGGTGCCGCTGCGTCTCCACCGTCCACCCCCGGCCTCAGGCACTCCCAAGTCGGTCACGGTGTCCGCCCGGGCGGACGGATGGTATGCCACCATCCAGTACGAGATACCGGACCCGACGCCTCCCACCGTCCCGGCCCGATCCCCGGTCGGCATCGACCTCGGTCTCTCCCATCTCGCCACGCTGTCCGACGGGACCGCGGTCGACCCTCCTACGTTCCTGCGGAACTCCCTCCGTCGACTCCGTCGCGCACAGCGTTCCCTCTCGCGACGGAAGCGCGGCTCGGG
>JASHRQ010000067.1 GCA_030037265.1 Thermoplasmata archaeon
CCGCCTCGACGGCGAACAGCGGGATCGCCCAGCGCCAGTCCCGGGGGATGTCTGGGTCGGCCATGTGGGAACGGACCGCTTTCGCCTTGCCAGCCGGGGCGGCGCTTATACATTTAGGGGTGGGCCGGGCCCGTCCCGGCAGGGGGACCCTCGGCGGCCCAGTCCGGCGCCGCTCCCCGCCTACTTGCCCGGGCTCGAGGGTTGACCTGCGGGGGAGTACGGTGGGATCGCCACTGCCCCGGTCGAGCGGGGGTACCGCGCGGGCGGGGTCGACGCGAACGGAGAGGCCGCGACTACGTCGTCGAGTTCCGCGGTCGCGCAGTCGGTCGGTACCGCGACAGAGGGACGACGACCAGTGCGAAGAAGGCGGACACGATCCCGGTGAGCAGGGATAGTTGGGCCGCGGCGTTCAGTACGGGGTTCGGATCCGTACCACAACCGGCGGCCGTCGCGACGCAACCGTACGTTCCGTACCGTACTGCGAGCCCGTTCAACACGGCGCTGGCTCCGAGGGCCACGAGAGGAATCCAGCCGAATCTCACGACTTCAGCGAGCCAAGCTCGGCGGCCCGTAGACGACGGGAGTGCCGCGCGAGTCCCGTGGGGTGCCTTCGGCGCCATTTCCGAGTTCATGGACGGGGCAGTGGATTGTGAAGGGCTTACCGAGTAGGTAAGCGTGATCCCGCACTGGGCGGCCCTTCGCACACTACGGGGTCGAGTGGACCCCGGCCGGGACCCACCCGTCGGTCCCACCGGATCGCTTTCACGGGAGCGCCGGGGGAAGCGCGGGGGCTGCGGAGCAGGGCCCGCACCCGAGCCCGCCGGCTGGCCTCCCGCAGGTGCCGCTGGACGCCAGCGGCTTGGGTCGACGCGTAGGGGCGCGGGCCGCGGGGGCCAGCGGGCGGGCCGGCGAGACCCCCTTCGAGACGGTGGGGCTCAGCTCGATTTCGCGCCGCTCGGCGCCTCGGCGAGCACGTCCACTTTCTCGCGGGCGTGCTTCGACGCGTGCGGCACGTAGACCGTCCAGGCGCGGTCGGCCGTCCCTCCGCCGAGCAACCGGTCGATCCCGAGCGCCGCCAGGTTCGCGACCCACTTCGTCCCGTCCTGCCGGACCGCCTTCGCCGCCTGGAGCAGCGGGACGAGGCCGCCGAGCTGCCCCACGTTCACCGACGTCGGGTGGGCCACGATCTCCGGCGGCCGGACGAAGCCGTGCCGGCCGAAATGGTCCGGCGCGTACAGGATCATCGACTTCCGCTTGTACTTGTGGAGCCCCGCGTTGCCGCGGCCCCCCTGCTTCCCCGCGCCCCGGCCGGCCTTGATCCCCCGGCCGTGCGTGCGGGAGCCCCGGAACTTGCGCGTGCGGCTCGGCACCGGTCCTCCTACACCATCCGCCGGACGAGCGCGTTGATCGCCGCGCCGCGGTAGCCGAGCGCGCCGCCGGCCGAGAACGGCTTCTTCGTCGACCGCCAGCCGCCGCGCGGCGGGGGGAGCCGGACGAGCGGGGCGAGCCCGGCCTGCCGCGCGAGCCCGTCCTTCAGTACGGCCGAGACGACCGCGGGCTCCGGCGCGGAGGCTTTGCCGTCGCCCGACGGGCGGCCGCGGGCCAGGAGCAGCGCGACGGTCTCCGCATCCGTCTCCCCCCAGGTGAGGTATCCCTGGGCGGCGAACAGCATCCCGCGGACCGACGGCTCCTCGGGCACGACGGTCGCGTGGTTGGCGCGCGTCAGATGGAGCTCGTCCATCGTGCGCCGGATGTCCCGGCGCGCGTGGATCCCTCCGCGGACGCGGACGACGAGCCAGGCCATCGGGTCACCTCGGCCCCGGGCGTCGCGGGGGACCGCCGCCGGCCCCGGCCGGCCGCGGGCCCCGCCGGGGACCGCCCCGGCCTCCCCGACCGCCGCGTCCCCCACGCCGGTCCGGCGGGAGGTCCTCCTTGGGCGGCAGGATCGACGTGCCGGTCGGCCCGCGGACGATCTTGAGCCGACCCAGGTCCTCCGCGGGCACCTTGAGCGTCGACAGCGCCCGGAGCGCCGCGAACGCGGCCTGGGCGTAGTTGACGGTCGTCTTCGTGTGGCCGGCGGTGAATCCCCACGCGTCGGTGAGGCCGGCGAACCGGAGGACCGGCTTCGCGACGTCGCCCACCGCGAGCCCGACGCCCTGCGGCGCCGGCTTGAACGTCACGACGACCGACCCGGACCGGCCCGCGACCAGGAACGGGAGCGAGTGGGGCCGGCCGCAGCCGCACTCCCAGCTGCCGCAGCCGCGCAGCACCTCGACCATGTGGAGCTTCGCCCGGTCGATCGCCCGCCGGATCGTCGGGCCGACCTCGCGTCCCTTCGACCGCCCGAGCCCCACGAACCCGTCGCCGTTGCCGACGACGACCGTGACGGCGAACTTGTACCGGCGGCCGGAGTCCGTCATCCGCTGGACCATGTTGACGTCCAGCACCTCGTCGTGGAGGCCCGGGAGCAGCGCGTCCACGATCTCGGGCTCGCGGAGCGGGAGCCCGCTGTGGAGCGCGTCGGACATCGTCGTGACGAGCCCGCCGTGCACGCGGTGCCCGAGCTCGGTCTTCGGCACCCACGGCGGAGGCGCCGGCGGCGGGGGGCGGCCGCCCGGCTCGCCGGTCGGCGGTGCGGTGGCGGCGGGAGCGCTCACGGGGTCCTCGGGGCGGGGGGTCCGCCGGAGGCGAGCTTCGATTTGTAGACTTCGACCGGCTGGGGGAGCGCCGTCGGGAGGTGCTGGCCGTTGATCCGGTCCGCGCCCGGGATCCCCTCGCTCCCGTGCGGGATCGTGAGGCCGGCGTCGAGCAGCCCCTTGAGCGCCCCCAGGAGCCGCCCCCCGTGCGTCGGGTGGCGGAGGCCGGCGTCGAGCACCGCCTCGGTCGTCCCGGCCGCCTTCGCCCGGAGTCCGGCGAGGTAGCCCGTCAGGTACGCCGCGGGCGTGGACGCGAGATGCGCGTCCGGGAAGCCGACCGTCGCGAGCTCCGGGCTCGTCGCGGACGCGACGACGCGGTCGCCGGAGGCGTCGTACGCGGTCACGCTCACCAGCACCCGACGGTTCGTGAACCGGACGACGGCGCGGGCGCGGCCGGAGCGGAGGAGCGCGAGCCGGATCCGGTAGTCGGTCCGTCCCTCGCGGCGGCGGCGGAACGGGACGCGGTAGCGCGGGCCGTCGCTCATGCCGCCTCCGCCGGGAGCCGCCCCGCGAGCCGGAGGTTGAGGAGGAGGTGCGCGCGGCTCCGGAACATCCCGCCCTTCGCGCGCTGGTAGAACTCGCGGTAGACGTGCGGCTCGATGCGCTTCGACGCCCGGAGCTCGGCGAGCAGCTTCCGCTGCGCCCGGATGCGCCGCATCCAGCGCTGCTTCTTCGTCGCGCGGGCCTGCGGGCTTCCCCGCCGGGAACCCGGGCCGGAGTGGCGCCCCTTCCGCACCTCGGCGGCGTGGCGCCGGGCCCGGGCGCGCGAGGTGCCGCGCACCGGGAGCCGCTGGATCACCCGCGCCTTGATCGCGCCACGGATGTCCTTCCGCGTGACCGCGTCGGCGAGGTCCTCCTGGCGCGACGGGTCGATCCACACCCGTCCCTCGCCGCACTTCAGGATCTGCGCGGCCATCCGCCGCTGGTTCGACAGGTCCGGCATCTCACGTCGCCTCCCGCGATTCCTTCGTGACCGGGTTCAGCACGTGGAGGCCCCGCTTGCGGGCGACCTCCTCGAGCACGAGCCGGCGGCGCGTCCCGACGGTCCGTCCGATCACCGCGGCCTGCGTCGCCGGGTCGAGCCGCTCGAGCTCCCCGGCGGTGCGCACCAGCACCGCGACGAAGCCCGTGGGCGTCCGGTGCCGGACAAGCCGGGGGGACCGGAACCCGATGCTGACGACCGTCGAGCGGTATCCGTAGTGCCGGCGCTGCTTCGACTGGAGCCCCCGGGGGCGGCGCCAGTTCTCCCATCGGCCGATGCGGTAGTACCGGTACGACGCCTGGCGGGTGAACCGCGGACGGCGCGCGTCCTGCGCGTCCCGGACGGCGAGCAGCCGGGCGATCGGTGGGGGGAGGGTCGGGCGACGCGGCGCCTTCGGGGCCGCCTTCCTCGTCCGCTTGGGCTTGGGCTTCTCCTT
>JASHRQ010000068.1 GCA_030037265.1 Thermoplasmata archaeon
TCCGCTCACCCTCCAGGACCGCACGTACGACTGTCCGTGCGGCCTGCGTCTCGACCGGGACGTGAACGCAGCGAGGAATATCCTCGCCCGGGCGCTGGCCTTGGACTCTCCTTGGGAGCTACCGCGGAACACGCGGGAAGTGACGCGCGGGGAGAGGTCGCCTCCACCTCAGCGGGCAGGCCGCAGGGTCTACCAGCAGAGGCGAGCGACCTCATCGAACCGCGAACACGCGACCCGGCACGAGTCGGCCAGCGCCTTCTCCGTGCCGTAAACGTGAGCTGTTACCTCGCTCCCACCCTACTCTGCTATGAGGTCGCCAACGCGTTGCGGCACAGCCCCGGGATTCCACCCGCCGGGCTAAGGACGGCGTTCCGGTCCCTGTTCGATCTTCAGCTCTCGCTCGCGTGGCCCTCACGAGCGGGCCTCCAGCGTGCGACGGAACTGGCGTACTCGAAGCGGCTGACCGTGTACGGTGCCAGCTACCTCGCGCTCGCGGAGACCCTGTCTTGCCCGCTGATCACTGCCGACGACCGGGTGCTCGGGGCATCGGACCGAGCCGTCCCGGTCTCTCGCTGGTCGTCGGCCGTGGCCGAGTGAACTCGGTCGACCCGCGATGCGTGGGTACCCGGGGAAGAGGCCCGCCCGGGTCCTGTGTCCCGATGGGGTCCCACCCACCTCGAAACACGGGCCGTCGCGCGTGAGAAGTACGGAGCGGGCGAGGGAGGACAGGAGGGGACCGGCCCCGCCGGTCTGCAGTCATCCGGCCCTGCGGACCGTCGGGCCCTGCCGTCCCGCGCTCCCGACCTTCGGTCGGACCGACAGTCGTTCCGCCCGTAGCCACGCTCCTTCGGGCCCGGAGATCGTGGCGATCCCCTCCGGGACCAGCCGCGACCGGAACAGCGGCGCGTCCAGTACCCAGGTGTGGTACTCTCCCTGCTCCCCGGCCGCGTCGACCCCGGTACGGCGGCCCCAGGCCCGGAGGTCCCTCTCCAGCGAGCGATCCAGAGGACGTCCCACCCATCCGGCGGGCAGCCGGTGGGTGTCCACGTACGACACGACCACGTCGAAGCCTCTCGCGCGGAGGCGCCGGAGCAGGCTCGACCGGCTCCGGTGCCAGAGCGGGGTGACCACGTCGAGCCCGGCGCCCTCGGCGATCGACCGGACCCAGCTGTCGCACCCCCCGACGCGGTCGATGTCCCCGGTGACGACGAGGCCCACCCCTTCGCGCCGGAGGCTCCGGAACACCGACCGGTAGGCGGCCCGGTACGGGGGTCCGATGCGGTACAGGCGATGCTCGATCCCGAGCGCCGCGGCCTGCGCGCGCATGACCGGCACCGGATGCGCCCGGAACGCTCCGCGGCGCGGGCCGAACGTCACCAGGGCCGACACGTCCAGCCCCCGGGCCCGGACCTCGTGCAGCGCGAGGACCGAGTCCTTGCCCCCGGTCCAGAGGACTACCCCACCCCCCGAGCTCCGGGGGACGCGCCGGCGACCGGGCGCGGGGGGCGCGGACCGAGCCGTCATCGGACGCTCCGGCCCCGGGGCACCGGGGGACGACGGAATCGGATCACGCGGGCCCCGCCGCTCCCGGACCGGGGCTCTCGGAGATGACGTTGCCGACCGACGGGCCCGCGCCGTCCGGCAGCGGGAGGCTCGGCCGCGAGGACCGGCCCTTAGTACCCGCATTCAAGAACCGGGCCCGACTGGATGGGCCGCATGGCGAGCGCCTCCGTTCCGGCGCCTTCCGCCGACCGCCCGCTCCGGGTCGCGTTCTTCACCGACAGCTTCGTGCCCACGCACGACGGCGTGGCCCAGGTCACCGACAGCCTGGCCCGCGCCCTCCGGGCGCGGGGCCACGAGGTCACGGTGTTCACCGTACGGACCCCGGGCGGCCGACCCTGGGAGGTCCGGGGCGATGGCGTCCGCGTTCGACGGTACGGTGCCCTTTCCGCTCCCCGCTACCCGCAGTACCGGGTCGCGCTCCTCCCGTGGGCGCCGCGGGCCCCGGGGGGCTCCCGGTTCGACGTGGTCCACCTGCACACGCCGGGCTTCGTGGGCCTCGCCGGCTGGATGTTCGCCCGGCGCCGGGGGATCCCGTCCGTCGGGACGTACCACACGAACCTCGCCGACATGCTCCGGGGCGCCGGTCGGAACCGGGCCTCCGAGGCGTTCTTCCGGGGTTGGGGCCGGTTCAGCGCGGAGCTGTGCCGGTCGTGCGACCTCGCGACCGCCCCGACGGAGGCGGCGCGCGATGCCCTCGTCCGCACGGGCCGGGCGCCCCTCCGACAGGAGCCCCGGGTGGTCCCGAACGGCGTGGACACCGACGCGTTCCGCCCCGGGGTCGCCGTCCCGGACTGGAGGGCCCGCCTCGGGATCGGCCCCGACGCCCCGTTGGTGACGTTCCTCGGGCGTCTCACCCGGGACAAGGGAGCCCAGCGGTTCCTGGACGCGCTCGAGCGGTTGGGGACCACCCGACGGTGGGCGGCCGTGATCGGAGGCGAGGGCCCGGAGGCGCCTTCGATCCGGGACCGCCTCGGACCGGGGAGTCCGCTCGCCGAACGAGCCCGGTACCTCGGCGCGGTGCCCGAGCCGGAGAAGGTCGCCCTGCTCGCGCAGAGCCAGCTGTTCGTCCTCCCCTCGCTCTCCGACACCTCGTCCGTGGCGCTCCTGGAGGCGATGGCGTGCGGCGTCCCCGCCGTCGTCACGTCGCACGCCGGGCCGGCGGAGATCGTGCGCCGCTCCTCGGTGGGTTCGCTCGTGGACCCGGAGGACCCCGCCGCGGTCGCGGCGGCCATGGGCCAGCTGCTGGACGACCCCCGCCTCCGCCAGGAACGGGCCGACCGGGGGCGGGCCTGGGTGGTCGCCCACGCCTCGGCGAAGAGCATGGCCGCGGAGTTCGTCGAGGAGTACCGGAGGCTGCTCGTCCCGTCCGGGGCCGAGGGCCGGCGGGGACCGGTCAGATAGTTCCGAGCACGACCATCGTCGCGACGACGAGGACGGCGGCCACGAGCGAGATCCCCTCGAGCGCGTGGTTGAGCCCCCGGAGGGAGGCGTACGTCGCCGGCGGCGTCCCCCGGGTCCGGAGGCGCCGGATCCTCGGCCCGAGGAGGAAGGTGTGGAGCCCGGCGACGACCGCCATCAGGACGACCAGGCCCTCGGCCGTTTGGACCCACTCCCCGCCGGGGACGCCGGTCCAGTTCACGGCCGGCGGGACGTACCAGCTCAGGTTCACGAGCCCGGTCGCCACCGTGACCGCGAGCGCGGGCCACATCACCCAGGCGAAGGCGCGGGCGACCTCGGAGGCGACCCGCTGGACCGTTTCCGGGTCGTTCGGAAACGCACGGCGCAGCCCCCAGATCACGACGGCGAGGCCGATCGTCCCTCCGACCCAGATGATCGCGCCGAGGATGTGGACCGTCAGCACCACCCAGATCTCCTCCGACGACAGCATCGTGCGCCTCCGCGCCGGTCATTCCACCGGCCCGACGCCGGGGTCCACCAGCTCTTCCGAAGCGAACGTCCGGGGGCGGCGCCGGTGGCAGGTGAGGTAGACCAGCCGGGTCTCGGCGCGTATCGCCCGCCGCGCGCCCCGCGGGACCAGGTGGACGCCGCCCGGGACGAGCGGGATCGAGCGTCCGTCGACCTCGATCACGCCCCGTCCTCGGATCCCGATGACGAGCTCGTCGACCCCGTCGTTGACGTGGGCCGGGACGCCGTGCGGCGGGGACCAGGCGACGAGGTTCACGTCCAGGTCCTCCCCGGCGAGGCTCCAGCACGCGCCTTCCTCCGGTGAGTCGGCGACCCGCTCGACCTCGGCCGGTAGCGGCCCGAGGAGGTCGCCGGAGCTCCGCTCCGTCCGGGACGGTTCGGACATCCGGGGCCCCCGAGCCGGCCGCGGGGAGATAACCTCGCGCCGGCCCGGGGAGCTCATGGCGCCGCGGGGAGTGGACGGTCCGACCATGGCGGTCCGGACGAAGCGGGCCTACGACCCTCCGGACCCGTCCGACGGACGGCGGTACCTCATCGACCGGCTCTGGCCGCGCGGCGTCTCGGCCGCGGCGCTCCAGCTCGCCGCGTGGAAGAAGGAGCTCGCCCCGAGCGACGGGCTCCGCCGCTGGTACGGCCATCTCCCCGAGCGGTTCGACGAGTTCCGCACCCGGTACCGGGCCGAGCTCGCGCTCCATCCGGAGGAGCTGGCGGCGCTCGCCCGCGAGGCGCGGAGCGGGACGGTCACGCTGGTCTTCGGCGCCCGCGACGCGCCGCGCTCGAACGCCGCGGTGCTCGCCGAGCGGCTCGGGGAGCCGTCCGGGGCGGGGCTCACTCCCGCGGGTGGCGGAGCCAGTCCCGGAGCCTCGTCCAGCCCTGGTCCCACGGGAGCGGGAGGACCCGCTCGCGCTCCTGCTCCAGCTGGGTCCACAGGACGCGCGCCTCGAACGGCCCCTCGCGCGTCACGAAGCCGACGACGTGGGACGGCTCCCCGGGGTCGACCACGGGGAGCACGCGGCCGTCCAGGTCGCTGAGCCGCTCCGCGGCGGTCCGCATCGGCTCGTCCGGGAACGCGGCCATCGCGAGCGGCACCGCGAGCGTCCGCGCCGGCGCCTCCGGGTCGCCCCCGAGCTCGACGTACCGCTGGAGGTCCCCGCGCGCCACGAAGCCGACCGGCACGCCCCCCTCGGCGATCAGCGAGAGGCCTCCCTCCGGCGCGTCCGGGTTGGACGAGACGTCCAGCGCGCCCTGCACCGACAGGTCCGCGGGGATCATCCGGACCCCGCCGTGCATCACCGAGCGGACCGGGATCCGCTCCAACGGGTCGACGGAGTACTCCCGCGCGACGTGGACGCCCCGCCGGGCGACCTTCTCCGTGAGGATCGAGCGCTTCATCAGGAGCACCGTGACGCCGTCGGCGACCAGCGCCGCGAGGAGCAGCGGGAACAGCGCGTTGAAGTCGTGCGTCAGCTCGAGGCAGAAGACGACGCCGGTGAACGGCGCGCGCATCGTGCCGCCGATCATCGCGCCCATGCCGACGAGGACGAACAGCCCCGTCGACCCTCCCGGGAGCACGAGCGCGAGCAGCGCGCCGATCGAGCCGCCCATGATGAGGAGCGGCGCGAGGACGCCCCCCGAGGTGCCGGAGCCCAGCGAGATCGCCCAGATCGCGGCCTTGACGATCAGCAGCGCGAGCACGACCCCCACGCCGAGCTCGGCGAGGAGCAGCCCGTCGATCGAGACGTATCCCACGCCGAGCGCCCGCGGCGCGAGGAGGCCGCCGACGCCGATCGCGACCCCGCCGATCGCCGGCCACCACATCCAGTGGATCGGCAGCCGCCGGAACGCGTCCTCGCTCGCGTAGACCGCCGAGGTGAGGAGCATCGACCCGACCCCGGCGGCGAGCCCGATGGCGAGCGCCGAGACGAGCGTCACCGGGAGCGGGCCGGCGGTCGCGGGGATCGGGAACAGCGGGTTCGCGCTGATGAGCTCCCACCGGAGCACCGTCGCGACGGCGACGGCGGCGCCCACCGGGAGCAGGCTCCGCGGCTTCCACTCGAACAGCAGCAGCTCGACGGCGATCAGCACCGCCGCGAGCGGGCTGTTGAACGTCGCCGCCATCCCGGCGGCCGCCCCCGCGACGAGCAGCGTCTTCCGCTCCGCGGCGGTGACGCGGACCAACTGGCCGAACACCGAGCCGAAGGCGCCGCCGGTCATGATGATCGGCCCCTCGGCGCCGAACGGGCCGCCGGAGCCGATCGAGATCGCCGTCGCGACCGGCTTCAGGACCGTGACCTTCGGCTCGATCCGGCTCTTGTTGATCAGGATCGCCTCGATCGCCTCGGGGATCCCGTGGCCGCGGATCCGCTCCGACCCGAAGCGCGCCATCAGGCCGACGATGAGCCCCCCGAGCACCGGGACGCCGATCGCGAGCAGCCCGAGGCTGTTCCCCGCCGGGGAGGCGAACGAGAAGGAGACCCGGCCGTAGTAGAACAGGTTCGTGAAGAATCCGATGAGGTCGAGGAGCGCCACGGCGACGAACGCCGCCACGACGCCGATGACGAGCGCCGCGAGGACGAGGAGGAGGATCCGACGGTTCGCCGTCGTGAAGTCGCCGAGCGCCTCGGTCCCCCGGTGCTCGCGGAGCGGCCCCGACGCGGTCGACTCCATGGACGCCCGGGCCGCCTACCGGTCGGCCGGCGGAGCCGATCGCGGGCTCCGAGGGCCGGTCCGTTTCATTCGAGGTCAGTCCCCGAGGACCAGGACGTTGCGTCGGGAGTTATCGAGGACGTACTTGCTGACGCTGCCGCGGAGCGAGCGCGCGAAGCTCGATTTCGGACGGGGACCGAGGACGATGAGGTCCGTCCCAAGGAACGCCGCGAACTCGCAGATCCGCTGCCCGGGGTCGCCGTGCAGGATCTTGATCGGGACCGCGCGGCCCCGTTCCTGCAGCGCCGCGACCGCCGAGGTGCGGAGCCCGGCGACCATCTCGGTCTCCTCGGCGTTCGCGGGGGCGCCGTCGGTCTCGTTCCCGGCCGACGCCGTCGGCCGCATCACGACGTGGCAGAGGGTCACCTCGGAGCCGAACCGGCGCACCACCTCCCAGGCGGAGGCCGGGACCGGAACCGCCCGGTCGCGGAGGTCGACGGTGAGCAGGATGCGGGGGAACGGGTCGGTCCGAGCTCCCGCCCCGCCGGGCGCGGCCACGGTGCTCCCGGGCTCGGGCTCTCCGGGCACGTCGGCGCGAGGGCGCCCGAGAATTTCACGCCTGCGGAGGCTCGCGTCCGGAACCGGTCCGACGCGGGACCCTCCGCGGCGCGCGCCGGAGCTCCTCCCGCGGCGCCGGCCTTCGGCAATCCTTTGTGGGGGTTCGGCCTCCCCGCCGCGTGAGGGTCCGCGCGGCGGTGCCGGACTTCCTCCCGGTGGAGGAGATCCGACGGCGCGCGGGCGCGCTGCTCCCCGGGATCGACGTCGTGCCGGCGCCGACCGCGCCGGGGCGGTATCCGCTGGAGGAGGTCGAGGTGCTGATCCTCACGACGTTCCACGCCCTTCCGGCCGAGGACGTGGCCCGGATGCCGGCGCTCCGGTTCGTGCAGGTGGCGAGCACCGGGTACGACCGGGTGGACCTCGCCGCCTGCCGCGCCCGGGGGATCGCGGTGTCGAACGTACCGGTCGCCAACGCGCGGACCGTCGCGGAGCACGTGATCCTCCTCACGCTCGCGCTCCAGCGCGACCTCCTCCTCGTCGACCGGGAGCTGCGGGCGGGCCGCTGGACGATGGCCCCCGGGGCCTCGGAGCTCCACGGCAAGGTGTTCGGGATCGTCGGCATGGGCCGGATCGGCCGGGAGCTGGCGGCCCGGCTGGTCCCGTTCGGCACCACGACGCTCTACGACGACCTCCACTCCCTCGACCCCGAGCGGGAGCGCGCGCTGGGCCTCGAGCGCGTGCCGCTGGACGACCTCCTCGTCCGCAGCGACATCGTCTCGCTCCACCTGCCGCTCTCCGACGGCACGCGGGGGATGCTGGACGCCCGTCGGATCGCCCGGATGAAGCCGGGGGCGGTCCTGGTGAACACCGCCCGTGCGGAGCTCGTCGACGCCGCGGCCCTCCGCGACGCCGTGACCTCGGGGCGGCTGCGCGCAGGGCTCGACGTCTTCCCCACCGAGCCGCCGGACTTCTCGGACCCGATCTTCCGCTCCGGGAACGCGGTGTTCACCCCGCACCTGGCCGGCGTGACGCGGGAAGCGCAGGCGCGGTTCCTCGAGGAGACGGTGACGAACGTGCTCCGGTTCGTCCGCGGGGAAGCGCCCCGCTACCGCGTGGACGGCGGCGGGGAGACCGGCTGACCGGACGTCCGGGAGCGGTCCGGTCCGCCCCCGTTCGCCGGCGCGCCTCGGAGGGGACGGGGCACCCATCCGCTCATCCCGAACGGCCCCCGGCGCGGGTCGCGATCGCCGAGTGGGTGGGCCGGCCGAGCGGCGGGGACGGAGGGTCCCGCACCATGGGGAGGCGCGCGGACCGCCGCCCCGCCCGGCGGGTCCTCAGATACTCCACCGCCGCGTCGAGCACCCGCTCCTTCACCATCGCCGGGTTCGACCAGGAGAACAGCGACGGCTCCAGGTAGCAGGCGAGCGCGCACCGGTTGCACGCGGCGTACCGGTCCCAGTCGAACGAGTTCCACAGCGCCCGGACGTCCACGTCCCAGACCGGCAGCTTCCCGTTGTACTCCTGGAGCACGTAGCACGGCATCACGATCCGCCCGGTCGGGTCGATGTTGATCGTCATCCAGGGGCGGCAGGTCCACGGCCGGTCGCCGTACCACGACCCGAGGAGCGCCTCGAAGTAGTCGGGCGACTCGAGGATCGGCGCGCCGGCGCGCTTCAGCGCGAGCAGCCGCTCGAGCGTCGGGCGCAGCACCGCCGCCCCGGGCGACATCGGGTCGGCGGTCGAGTAGTCGTAGGCGACCTGGACGGTGATCCGGACACCGAGCTCCTCGGCGAGCGCCACGAGCCGCTCGGCGTGGCCCAGGTTGTCCTTGGTGACCGTGTGACTGATCGCGAGCGGCACCTCCCCGTCGACGGTCCGGATGCCGTCCACGGCCCGCTCGAACGACCGCGGGATGCCCCGCAGGCGGTCGTGGGTCTCCCCGATGCCGTCCAGCGAGACGAACAGGTACTCGAGGTGGCGCTTCAGGTCCCGGAACCGCTGCGAAAGGAGCCAGCCGTTCGTCACGACCGACGTGTGGAACCGGTCGTGCGCCTCGGCGAGGATCTGCGGCAGGTCCGGGCGGAGGAGCGGCTCGCCGCCCTCGAACCCCAGGAACGAAACGCCGGCCCGGACGAGGGAGTCCATCATGCGGACCTCGTCCTTCACGGTGAGCAGCGGGTCGTCCTCGCGGCGCCAGAACGGGCACATCCCGCACTCGAGGTTGCACCGGTACAGCAGCTTGTGCCCGGCGAGCACCGGGCGCTTCTCCCCGCGCAGCGAGCCGACGACCCGCGAGAAGCCTCGGATGACCACGGGGCGCAGGACCGACACGGCTCGTTCCCTCGCGGCGGCGCCGGTCGCGCCGGCCGCCGGCGCGACGCCCCCGAGACCGCCCGCCGCCTTAACGGGCCGGAGCGACCCCCGGCGCGGGCGCCGGCCGCGCCGCGGGACTCAGAACGGGCTCGCCGAGTAGTCGACCGGGACGTCGATCACCGTGAGCTCGCCGGAGGCGAGCGCCGTCGCGAGCGCCTCGGCGAACTCGTCCGGGGTCGACGCGAGCAGCCCGCGCGCCCCGAACGACTCGGCGAGCCGCACGACGTCGGGGTTCCCGAACTCGGTCCCGACGGTCCGGCCGGCGCGGGCCCGCTGTTTGAGGCGGATGCTCCCGAGCCCGCCGTCCCGCAGGACGACGTTCACCGTCGGCGCCCGCTCCCGCCGCGCGGTCTCGAGCTCCTGGACGTTCATGAGGAACCCCCCGTCCCCGCTCACCGTCACCACGCGGCGGTCCGGTTCGACGAGCTTCGCCGCCACGCCGCCGGGGAGCGCGATCCCCATCGCCGCGAGCCCGTTCGAGACGAGCACGGTGTTCGGCTGGAGCGCGGGGAAGTACCGGCCGATCCACAGCTTGTGCGCCCCCACGTCCGAGATCACGAGGTCGTCCGGGCGCAGCCCCGCCCGGAGCCGCTTCAGGATGCGCCGGGGGTCGGAGGCGCCGGGCCGGTCCGTCCCCTCGCTCGCGAGCTCGGCCGCGAGCCCGGCGCGCCGCTCGCGGAGCCCGGCGGTGTCCTTCGGCGGCCCGGACTTCCCGCGCAGGAGCTCCACGGTCTCCCGGATGTCGGCGACGATCTCCACCTCCGGGACGTACTCCTCGCACACCTCGGCCGGGGTGAAGTCGACGTGCACGATCCGCCGGTCCCGGTGCGGGTTCCACCCCTCGGGGTCGTACTCGACCAGGTCGTACCCCAGGCAGATCACGAGGTCCGCCTCGGCGAACCCGAGCGCCTCGTAGTCGGTGCTCGGGTGGGCGAGCGCGAACCGGCTCATCGGCGACTCCCACGAGACCGCCCCCTTCGCCATCAGCGTCTCGACGACGGGGATCCGGAGCGTCTCGGCGAACCGCGTGACCTCCTCCGACGCCCGGCCACGGATCGCGCCGTTGCCGACCAGGATCAGCGGCCGCTCGGCCCCGCGGATCAGCTCCGCCGCCCGGTCGAGGCTCGGCCGGTCCGGCGACGGGCGCCGGGTCCGTTCCCACGGGATCGGGCGCCCCTCCGCGGGCGCCTCGGCGACGTCGGCGGGGAGCTCGATGTGGGTCGACCCGGGCTTCTCCGTCTGGGCGATCTTGAACGCCTTCCGCACGACCTCCGAGACCGCGCCCGGGGCCTCCACCCGCGCGCTCCACTTCGTGATCGGCTGGAACAGCTCCGGGATGTCGAGGTACTGGTGGGACTCCCGGTGGACCCGGGCGAGCGGCTCCTGGGCGGTGATCGCGACCAGCGGCGCCCGGTCGAGGAACGCGTCGGCGACGCCGGTCACGAGGTTCGTCGCGCCGGGGCCGAGCGTCGACAGGCAGACGCCGGCGCGGCCGGTGAGGCGGCCGAAGACGTCGGCCATGAACGCCGCGCCCTGCTCGTGCCGGACGAGCACGAACCGGATCCCGCTGTCGCCGAGCGCCTCCATGAGGTCGATGTTCTCCTCGCCGGGGAGGCCGAAGACGACGCGCACCCCCTCGTTCTCGAGGCACCGGACGGTGAGCTCGGCGACGTTCATCGGTCCCTCGCGCGGCCCCGCGCCGCGCCCGGTGCGAGCGTCGGGGGTATTTGGCGCCGGTCCGGCCCGCGTCAGCGGCCGCACTTCGGCGGCGGCGGGGGCGGCGACTGCCGGCAGGGTGGCGGGGGCGGAGGAGGCGGCGGAGGCGGAGGGGGCGGTGGTGAGGTCGACTGGGCCTGGGCGGAGAGCGTGTCGGAGAAGGTGGTGGTGACCCGCTCGCAAGCGTTGCCGGCGGTCGGCGAGAGCGTGACCGTCCCGGAGTAGACGAACGTGTGGCTCGCCGCCAGGTCGAGCGGACCGTCCGTCGGGAAATTGTCCGAGTAGGAGAACAGGGCGCAGCCGCCGGGCTCGGAGATCGAGGCATCGTTGGAAATCTTCGCCG
>JASHRQ010000069.1 GCA_030037265.1 Thermoplasmata archaeon
CTCCAGCACCGAGTTGAGCGACGAGCGGATCGCGACGATCTGGTGGACCAGCTGCGGGTAGGGGCGTCCCTCGTGCGCCATGCGGTGCACGCCGTGGACGTGTCCTTCGATTCGGGCGAGCCGGGCCTCGATGGCGTGACGTTCGGTATCGGTCATATCCCCTCGGGGGGGAAGGGATTGGGACTCCCGCCGTTAAAGGTTCCCCCGTCCCCCCCGCGCCCCCACGTGCCCGTCCGCTGCCCCTGTGGGGGAGGAGAGCGCGTCGGGCGGACCGGACGGCCGCGGTCCCCGGGAGCCCGGCGACGGGGCTGTCGCTCGCTCGGACAAGCTCCGCCGGTGCGAGCGCCGGAGCGCGCCAGCCCGTCCGCTCCCGGGGACCGTAGGGAGCCCGGGGTCCGGACCTGGACTCGGGTCAGCGGTCGACCGCGGTCCGGCCGGCCCCGCGGTCCTGCACGTCCACCGCTCGCGGCTTCCACGACAGGGCAACGGCCAGGGCTCCGAGCGGCACGGCGACCAGGTAGACCCAGAGGTCGGTGTACGTCCCGGAGAGGACGGCGGGAGCCAGCGAGCGAGCCGGATTGAGGGAGCTGCCGGTCCAGGGGCCGATGAGGTACGTCGCCCAGCCGACGGCCGCCGGGGGCAGGAGGAGTCTCCATCGGCGCCAGCCAACGCCTCGGTCCGCCAGGACGAAGACGGACCCCACGAGCAGCGCGGTGAAGCCGGCCTCCAAGGGGAACACTCGGATCAGGTCACCGTGGTCCGGAACGGTCGCTCCCAGGTGGCGGCCCCCTCCCAGCGAGAGCAGGACGACCAGGCTCGCGAGGAACGCCCCCGCGAACTGGGAGGCCCAGTACGGCGGTGCCTCCCTCCAGTCGACGCGGCCACTGGCGACCAAGGCGAGCGTCACCGCCGGATTGAGGTGTGCCCCGGAGGTGCTCAGGAACAGCACCACCGGGACGAGGACGGCGGCGAACCACGCCACCGCCATCATCCATGGCGGGATCCCGCCGACCCGACCCGCCCCGACTATCGTTCCGGTACCGATCCCGACCAGGAGCGCGGTACCGAGGAACTCGGCGACGCACCGGGGGAGCAGACGGCCGGGCACCGCGGGTCAGGCGTGGGAGAGGAGCGCCGCTCGTCGCCGGTCCCAGAGGACCAATTCGCGCCGAAGTCCCTCGACCCGGCCCCTCAGCTCGTCGCGCACTCGGCGGAAGCCCGCGTCGCCGAGCCTGGAAGGGTCGGGGACGGTCCAGTCCGTCAACTCCAGCCCCTTCAGATGGGCCGGGTAGCTCGCGTCGTCCAGGCAGCCCATCGTGACCCGCTCCCGGGCCCGTTGCGGCATCTCCGGGGTTAGCAGCTGCGGGGCATGCGGCGGAAGCGTCAGTCCGATTTCGGCCAGCATCGGGCCGGTGCGGGGGTCGGGTGCCGCGGCGGGTCGGGTGCCCGCCGAGGTCGCGGTCCAGCCCGGCGGGGGATTGGCGTTGATCATCGCCTCCGCCAGGAGGGAACGCGCCGCGTTCTCGACGCAGACGAAAAGGACCGTCGGCGCCACGAAGCTCAGCAGCCCTTGCAGCAGCCCGGAGGGCAGTTCTTCGCGTCGCAGCAGTCAGCCCGGTCGCAGCACTCGGCGCCTTCGGAGCACTCGTTCGTCGGCATCGCGGGTCCCGTCACTTCAAAGACTGAAGTGCTCATAAGCCGCCGCTACGTACGGACAAAGTGTCGCAGTGCTGCGAGGGCGAGCTGGTTTGCCCCTGTCCGCCGGTCGGGCTCATCGACGTGGTCGGAAAGAAGTGGGCGGTCTGCGTGGTCTCGCTGCTGGGCCGATACGGTACCGTACGGTTTGGACCGATCCAGCGGTGCCTCTCGGGGGTCAGCCCCGCGACGCTGACCGCCACCCTCCGGGCGCTCGAGCGGGCCCATCTCGTCCAGCGTCGACCGGTGGAAGGTCCTCGCGGACCGGTACGGGCGTACGCGCTCACGGCCTCCGGGCGCGTGCTGTACGAGCGACTGCTCCCCCTCGCGGACTGGCTGAGCCGGCCCTGAACGGGACGGTGCTCCTGCCCTCCGCGGAAATGCGCTCCGGCCCGAGGCGTTGCGGTCCCCGCCGATCTCGGGCTCAGATCCTCACCCATGCCCGGTAGTTCGGCGCCCGCCTCCGGGCCCGGTCATCCTCGCGAACGTGGCCGATCGGGGACGGGGAAGCCGAAGTAGTGCCGCGACCGGTTCGCCAATCGGAACCGGCGAAGCAGCCGCTCCCGGTCTCGGCGCCGGCCCTATCGAAGAGGACCGCGTATCCGCTCCAGGTCTCCCGCGGGACGGCTCTTCCAGACACCGGCGTACGTCGGGATTGACGCTCGATTCCCGGAGAGGCGCCGGACCATGTCGCGGAAGGTCTCCCCGGGGCGACGGAATTTCGGGAGGGTACCGTACGCTTCGGCGTCGGGAGCCCCGGTCCTCCTCGACCTCGGCCGCAGGGTCGCCCCGCCCACGGGGCTACCGGGGACGGCGCACCGGCTCGACGCCGAACGACGGCGGGAACCGGATCTTCGCGGGTAAGCGCCCGTGCTGGGATTCGAACCCAGGTCTGAGGCTCCGCAGGCCTCTAGGATATCCAGTGTAGCGGGCCGGGCGCGCGCCCGACCCGTAGCTACCCCACACGGGCACCCGGAGGTCGGTCGACCTCCGGCGCCGCCGAGGGGGGCCGTCTATAAAAGTCCGGGGTCGGGAACGCGGGCCGCCGGAGCGACTTAATAGCGCCGCACGCTCGCGCCGACCGGCCGCGTCCGCGGGGTCGAGTTTGCGATGGTCGAGACCCGGGTCGAGTTCGAGCCCAAGGCCCATCCGTGGGCGGCGATCCGCAAGCTCCCGATCGGCACCGAGGTCGAGATCACCCAGCCGAACGGCCGGACGTGGCACGGTCTCATCGTGCCGCCCCACGAGCTCTCCGGTCCCGAAACCGTCCAGCTGAAGCTCGCGAGCGGCTACAACGTCGGCCTCCAGATCTCGGCCGCTGACGTACTCACGGTCATCGCCCGCCCGCGGCGGGCCCGGGCAGCGTCCCCGTCGGCCGCCGCGCCCCCCCCGGACGGTCCGTGGGTCGCGCTGCTGCGGACCGGGGGAACGATCGCGTCCCGGGTCGACTACCGCACCGGCGGCGTGAGCCCCGTGGCGGACGAGCGGGAGCTCCTCTCGGTGTTTCCGGCACTGGACGCGGGCGGTCCCGTGCGCGTCTCGAGCGTCTTCGAGCGGTTCAGCGAGGACATCGTCCCCGCGGACTGGGTGCGGCTGGCGGAGCACGTCGGCGCGGCGTTCCGCCACGGCGCGCGGGGCGTCGTCATCTCCCACGGCACCGACACGCTGGGATTCACCGCCGCGGCGTTGAGCTTCCTCCTCGAGAATCCCCCGGGCCCGGTGGTGCTGGTCGGGGCCCAGCGGTCGCCCGACCGTCCGTCCTCCGACGGGTTCACGAACCTGCCGGCCGCGATCCACGTCGCCCGGACGGCAGAGCTCGCCGAGGTCGTCGTGCTGATGCACGCCGGCGTCGACGACGGGAAGTTCGCCCTCCACCGCGGGGCGCGGGTCCGGAAGATGCACTCCTCCCGCCGGGACGCCTTCCAGACCCGGAACGCGCCCCCGCTGGGATTCGTGGACGGCGACCGGATCGTCCTCGACCCCGCCGCGCGGAAGCCCACGGGCCGGCCGTTCCACGTCGACGAGCGCCTCGACGAGCGGGCGGCGCTGGTCTGGTATTACCCCGGGCTCACGCCCGCCCGGTTCCGCTCGGCGGCGCGGGGGCTCCGGGGGCTCGTGATCGCCGGGACCGGTCTGGGCCATGTCGCGAGCGCGAACGTCCGGTGGCTCCGCCGGGCGGTCGGCGACGGGCTCGTGGTCGCGATGACGACCCAGACGCTGGCGGGGGCGGTCGACCCGTTCGTCTACTCGACGGGGCGGGAGCTCGAGCGCGCCGGCGTGCTGTACCTCGCGGACCTGCTGCCGGAGGTCGCCTACGTGAAGATGCTCTGGGCGCTCGGCCGCTCCACCGACCCGGCCGAGGTCCGTCGGCTGCTCCGGGAGGACCGGGCGGGGGAGTTCGAGCCGCGCCGGCCGCTCGAGGCGGGGCCGTGAGGGCGGGGCTCGAGGTCCACCAGCAGCTCGCGACGTCGAAGCTGTTCTGCGACTGCCCGTCGGAGCTGTCGGAGGAGGTCCGCGCGACCGTCAGCCGGAAGCTCCGGCCCACGGGCGGCGAGCTCACGGGCGTCGACCCGGCGGCCCAGTTCGAGGCGTCGCTCGACCAGACGTTCCGCTACGAGGTCGTGCCGACGAGCTGCCTCGTCGAGCTGGACGAGGAGCCGCCCCACGCGATCAACCCCGACGCGGTCGAGGTCGCGCTCGAGCTCGCGCTGCTGCTCCACGCGGACCCGCTCGACGAGATCCCGGTGATGCGCAAGATCGTCATCGACGGGTCGAACACCGCCGGGTTCCAGCGGACCGCGCTCGTCGCCGTCGGCGGCTGGATCGACGTCGACGGGACCCGGTATCCGATCGAGAGCGTCTGCCTCGAGGAGGACGCCGCGCGGAAGATCCTCGAGGACCGCGGCGAGGTCCGGTACCGGCTCGACCGGCTGGGGATCCCGCTCGTCGAGGTGGCGACCGGGCCCGAGATCACCTCGCCGGAGCGCGCCCGGGCCGTCGCCCAGGCGATCGGAGCGCTCCTCCGCGCGACCCGTCGCGTCCGCCGGGGGATCGGCACCATCCGCGAGGACCTGAACCTCTCGGTCGAGGGGGGCACCCGGGTCGAGATCAAGGGCGTGCAGGAGCTCCGCCTGCTCGCGACGTACGCGACCGAGGAGGTCGCGCGCCAGGAGATGCTGCTCCGCGTCAAGGCCGAGCTCGGCCGACGCGGAGCGAAGCCGCCCGAGGGCGAGCCGACCGAGGTCACCGAGCTCCTGCGCGGCGTCAAGTCCGGGCCGGTCGCGACGGCCCTCGCCCGCGGCGGACGGGCGTTCGCCCTCGCGCTCCCGGGCTTCGCGACGCTGCTCGGCCGCCCCGATGCCCCGGGCCCCCGGTTCGGACGGGAGCTGGCCGACCACGCCCGGACGGCGGGGGTGGCGGGGATCCTTCACTCGGACGAGCTGCCGACCGAGGCGGTCGGCGAGGAGGCCGTTCGGTCGATCCGGTCCCGGCTGGCGCTCGCGGAGGCGGACGCCTTCGCGCTCGTCGCGAGCCCGGACGCGCAACGGGCCGTGGAGGCGCTCGCGCGGGTGCGCCGGCGCGCCGTGGCGGCGTTCGCCGGCGTGCCGCCCGAGACCCGCGACCCCCTGCCGGACGGAACGACCCGATACTCGCGGCCGCTCCCCGGCCGCAGCCGGATGTATCCGGAGACGGACGTGCCGCCGGTCCCCGTTCCGCGCGAGCGGCTCGAAGCGCTCCGCGCCCGGCTTCCGGAGCTGCCGGACGCGACCCGCGAACGGCTCCAGTCCCAGTACGGACTCCCCGAGGACGCGGCCCGGCAGCTCGTCCAGGACGGGGAGGCCGTCCGCTTCGAGGCGCTCGCCGGCCGCGGGCATCCCGTCCCGGCGATCTCCCGGCTCCTCCTGCAGGAGCTGCCCGCGCTGCGGGCCCGGCCGGCGTTCCGCGAGCCGTCCGACGAGGCGCTCGGCGAGCTGCTGTCGGCGCTCGCCGAGGGCCGGTTCGCGAAGGAGGGGCTCGCGCCGGTGCTGGAGGCGGTCGCCGTGGGGGGCCAGCGCGCGGGGGACGCGGTGTCGGCCGCCGGGCTCTCGCTGCTCACCGAGGACCAGCTGGAGGCCGTGATCGAGCGGGTGCTCGACTCGAACGCGGCGCTCATCGCGGAGCGGGGGCGCGGGGCGCTGTCGCCGCTCATGGGCGACGTGATGCGCGAGGTCCGGGGTCGGTTCGACGGGAAGGCGGTCGCCGACCGCCTCGGCCACGCCCTGGCCCGCCGCGTGGAGCGCGCGTCGCCCGGGACATGAGGCGGCTCATCGCGGTGATCGGCGGCGAGGAGCCGCCGGCCGAGGTCGTCCCGCTCGCGGAGGAGGTCGGCCGTCGGATCGCGGAAGCCGGCGCGGTGCTCGTGTGCGGCGGCCTCGGCGGCGTGATGGCCGCCGCCTGCCGGGGCGCCCACGGCGCCGGCGGTCTCACCGTCGGGATCCTCCCCCGCCGCTCGCGCGCCGACGCGAACGCCGACGTCGACATCCCGATCGTGACCGGCCTGGGGGTCGCGCGGAACGTGCTGGTGGCGCTCACCGGGGACGCCGTGATCGCCGTCGACGGCTCGTACGGGACGCTCACCGAGATCGCGCACACGCTCGAGGCGCGGCGGCCGGTCGTCGCCCTCCGCTCCTGGGACCTCTCCTCGGCCGGGATCGACCCGGCGCGGTACGTCGTGGTCCGGACGCCGGCGGAGGCGGTCGCGCGAGCGCTCGAGGTCGCGGCCCGGGCATCCGACCCGCCGGACCTCTTCGGCGGAGCGGGCGCCCGAGGCGCGTGATGCCGGCCCGGCCCCGGTCGATCCCGCGCCTCCGGGCCGTGGTCACCGACGTCGACGGGACGATCACCGACGGCCATCGCCGCCTCCACCTCGGTGCCGTCGACCGGCTGCGGCAGATCTCCGCGGCCGGACGGCCCGTGATCCTCGCCACGGGGAACGTGCTCCCGATCGCCCTCGCGCTGCACCGGTTCCTCGGGTTGAACGGGCCGATCGTCGCGGAGAACGGGGGGCTCATCTACCGACGCGACGGGGATCGCGAGCGCGTCGAGCGCGTCGCCGACCAGCGCGTCGCGCTGGACGCCTACCGACGGCTGCGACGCGCCGGACTCCCGGTCCGTCGGCTCTTCACCGACCGGTGGCGGGAGACGGAGGTCGCCCTCGAGCCGACGGTGCCGGAGCGCCGGCTCCGCGCCGTCCTCGCCGGCCGGCCGGTCCTCGTCGAGGGGACCGGGTTCGCCCACCACCTGATGCAGCGGGGCGTGGGGAAGCTCCCCGCGCTCCGCCGGGCGCTCGCCCCCCTCGGCCTCCAGCCGTCCGACTGCCTCGTGCTCGGGGACGGCGACAACGACGTGGCGATGCTGCGGGCGGCGGGATGGGCGGTCTCGTTCCCCGGGGGGAGCCGCCGCGCGCGGAGCGCCGCCGACTACGTGACCCGCGCGGACCACGGCGACGGATTCGTCGAAGCCGTTATCCATGCGGGCGTAGTCCCCGCCCGGTCCCCGGGTGGCGGTGCGTGATGCTCGTCGGGAGCTGCGTGCGGTGCGGCGCCCCGGCGACGCTGCGGTGCACCATCTGCGGGCGGACGTTCTGCCACCGGTGCCTCGACTCGGAGGAGCGCCGGTGCTCGGACTGCCTCACGCTCGAGCGGCGCCGGACCGGCACGGCGACCCCCGGGCACCCTCCGTCGCGGAAGCTCACCGCGCGTCCGCCCGCCCGCTGACCGGCGGGTCCGCGCGCTCAGTAGGAAGCCCCGGGGAGCACGAACCTCCCCTTCGGGGACTGCCGGGCGATCCAGAGCATCGTGACGCCGATCAACCCGGCCGCGACGCCGAGGCCGAGCACGCCCCAGGCGTACGGGCCGAGGGTCGGGTAGACCCGCCACGGGCCGACCGCCGTACCTCCGGCGGGAGCGGTGAGGTGGAGGAGGACGTTCGCCACCACGCCCACGAGCCAGCCGAGCAGGATGAGGAAGATCCCGCCCGCGTTGTACCCGATCCGCTCGTCGCCCCCGGGGTCCATCGGGGGCACGGCCGGGCTCTCCTCGAGATCGACCACGCGTCGCCCCGCCGGCCCGCGGAGGGCCGGGCCCTCTTATTCCTTGCCCGCCGCGGTGGGAGCCGGGTAACGAGGGGTTCTTCCCCTCGGACGGCCTGTACCCGGACGTGGCGGCTCCCCCGACGACCCCGGCCTGGTCCCCGCTCGCCCACCGACTGGACGAGGCGCGCGACTACGACGACATCTTCGCGGTCGTGCGCGACTCGGTCCGCAAGGTGCTCGGGCGGGAGCGGGTGGGGCTCGGCCTCGGGCTCAGCGACCTGCCGGCCCAGGTCGGGGCGTACTGGCAGATCACCGGCAACATCATCGTCCTCAACGAGCGACTGATCCAGGTGCTGGACGCCACCGAGCCGCTCGCGCAGCGCCGCGCGTACCTGTTCGTGGTCCTGCTGCACGAGTACCTCCACAGCCTGGGGTACCTCAACGAGGGACAGGACCGGCGCGTCGCCGCGGAGGTGGCGGAGCGGGCGCTCGGCGCCGAGCACCCGGCCGCGCGGATGGCCCGCGGGGACCTCTGGCAGATCTTCCCCCAGCTCCGCGACGCGAGCGGGGGCGACGGCCAGCGGGTCCGTATCGTCCGGGGCTTCGACTCGGCGGCGACGTCCCAGTACATCCGGTAGCTCGACCCCGGGGTCCCCGACGGCGGGACCGTTATAGTCCATTTTAAATAGAAGCGCAGATTGCGTGTTGACGCACTGCGAGAGGAATCTCGGGGGGCAAGAAGAGCATGCTGACGGGACAGACACCGATCCTGGTGCTGAAGGAAGGGACGAAGCGGGAACGCGGGCGCGGGGCGCTCTCCAACAACATCGCGGCCGCGAAGGCGATCGCCGACGCGGTGCGCTCGACGCTCGGGCCGCGCGGGCTCGACAAGATGCTCGTCGACTCGATGGGCGACGTCGTCGTGACGAACGACGGGGTCACGATTTTGAAGGAGATGGACGTCGAGCACCCGGCCGCAAAGATGCTGGTCGAGGTCGCGAAGACCCAGGACCAGGAGGCCGGCGACGGGACGACCACCGCGGTGATCCTCGCGGGCGAGCTCCTGAAGCGGGCCGAGAGCCTCATCGAGCAGAACATCCACCCGACGATTATCTCGCAGGGGTACCGGATGGCCTCGCAGAAGGCGCTCGAGGTGCTGAACAGCATCTCGGAGCCGGTGAAGATCGACGCCGTCGACACGCTCCAGCGCGTCGCGGTCACGTCGATGTCCTCGAAGTCGGTCTCGTTCAGCCGCGACCTGCTGGCGGACATCGCCGTGCGGGCGATCCAGGCGGTGGCCGAGAAGAAGGGCGACACCTACACCGCGGACCTCGACAACATCCAGGTGATCAAGAAGCAGGGCGGCGCGATCACCGACTCGCAGCTCATCGAGGGGGTCATCGTCGACAAGGAGAAGGTCCACTCGGGGATGCCCGCGCGCGTCGAGCACCCGAAGATCGCCCTCCTCGACGCGGCGCTCGAGATCAAGAAGACGGAGATCGACGCCAAGATCGAGATCAACGAGCCGTCGCAGCTCAACGCCTTCCTCCAGGAGGAGGAGAACATGCTCCGCCGGATGGTGGAGCAGGTGAAGAAGTCCGGCGCGAACGTCGTCTTCTGCCAGAAGGGGATCGACGACCTCGCGCAGCACTTCCTCGCGAAGGAGGGCATCTACGGCGTCCGGCGGGTCAAGAAGTCGGACATGGAGAAGCTCGCGAAGGCGACCGGCGCGGACATCGTCTCGAAGGTGAGCGAGCTCACCCCCGACGACGTCGGGAGCGCGGGCCTGGTCGAGGAGCGGAAGATCGGCGAGGACTCGCTGACCTTCGTCACCGAGGCGAAGAACGCGAAGGCCGTGTCGATCCTCCTGCGCGGCGGCACCGAGCACGTGCTGGACGAGATCGAGCGGTCCGTCGACGACGCGCTCAACGTCGTCGCGGTGGCCGTCGAGGACGGGAAGATCGTCTACGGCGGGGGCGCGTCGGCCGAGGAGCTCGCGCTCCACCTCCGCGACGAGGCCGCCAAGGTCGGCGGCCGCGAGCAGATCGCGTTCGAGTCGTTCGCCGAGGCGCTCGAGACGGTGCCCCGGACGCTCGCGGAGAACGCGGGCCTCGACCCGATCGACATCCTGATTGAGCTCCGCCAGTCGCACAAGAGCGGGAAGAAGTTCGCGGGCGTGAACGTCCACGGCGGCAAGGTGGACGACATGAAGGGGCTCCACATCGTGGAGCCGATCCGGGTCGGACGGCAGGCGATCGAGTCGGCGACCGACGCGGCCGTGATGATCCTGCGGATCGACGACGTCATCGCCTCGAAGACCACCTCGCCCCCGGCGGGCGGACCGGGCGGCGGCCCGGGCGGCATGGGTGGCATGGGCGGGATGGGCGGCGGCGACTTCGGCGAGGACTAGGGACCGCCGCGCGGTTCGCCGCGCGCCGCTCCGCTCCCGAGACAACTCCTTCCCGCCCTCCATTCGCAGGACCCCTCCGCGTTGGCGCGGGCGGCGGGGTCGACCCCGACGCCCGGTCGGCGGCGTCCGTTCCTCTTCGACGACCGTTGGGCCCCGGCGGAAGGGCCGCCGCTCCGGTGACGGGCCCGCGGGCGGAGCGCGGCCCGAGGCGTCCGACGGTGGCGCGGGGGCAAACTCGATAGGCCCCCACGCTGAGGGCACCGACGGGGGGGGAGCCAGGACTCGTGAGGGTGTATGTGGCTTCGTGGGGGTGGGCGACCCAGACTTCCTCCATGTTCGCCTACAGTCAGAACGTCCTCGAGGCGCTCCGGTCCGCCGGCGTCGATGCCGTGCCGCTCGTCGTGCCCCTGCGCCACGGGGCGCGACACGGGGGGACCGTGCTGCCCTGGATTCGTCGGGCCCTCCGTGGATACCCGGCCCACGGGGCCGGTCTCGTGCACCAGACGGACACCGAGGCGTTGCGGGGCGTCGACGTGGTGACCATCCAGGACCTGGCGGAGTTTCGCGGGTTCCGTCCGCGCCTGGATCGGCTGCTGGACGGCGCCAAATTCGGCCTCGTGTCTCGCCGGGCGAGACGGCTCGTCTTCACCACCCGAGCGATGTTGTCGGAGTTCGCGCAGCGAATGCCGGCGCGCGCCGACAAGGGGCGGGTGGTCCCGATGCCGTTTGCCCCGACGGACTCGCACCGCGAACCCTCGCGGTACGATGCGCTCTGGGTCGGGCTAGCGGCCGAGCACAAGCGGCCCCTCGCGTTCGTCCGTCTGGCCGAGCGGCACCCCGAACGGACGTTCGCCCAGCGGTGGGGCCCCAGCCCCCGGTTTCGGCGCCTCGGGGAGGACCTTCGCGTCGCCCAGGCGCGGGTACGGAACCTGACGCCGCTCACGACCGCGCTCTCGCCGGAGGACCTGGACACGCTGTATCGCTCCTCCCGGGTCTGCGTGGCCACCTCGAGCTACGAGGGTTGGCACGCGCCCGTCACCGAGGCCCGGCTTCGGGGATGCCAGGTCGTCGTGCCGCGGATCGAGCCGTACCTATCGATCTACTCGCCCACGGACGCCTTCTTCTACGAGCCGGACTCGGAGGCGTCCCTCGACCAGGTGCTCGACGCGGCGATCCGGACGGGACCCCGTGCGCCGAGCACAAGCCTGGTGCATCTCGTATCGTACGCGAACGTCGGACGGGCGCTCCGGGCGGTGTACGAGGAGCTTCTCCCCCGCTGACGGCGGGGAGGCTCGACCGTCGACGCGGCCGCCTATCGCGACGCCGTCGAGGCTCACGGCGGCCGAGGCGGGGCCCGTCGTTCCCGCCGGCGGGGGCTCGTACTCACGCGGCGTACCGACCGGTGGGCCGTCAGAAACTCCCCGACCCGGCGGATTGCCCGGGCCCGGTGCGAGGCCGAGTTCTTCTCCTCGGCGCTCATCTCTGCGTAGGTCCGGTCGGTGGCCTCGGGTACGAAGATCGGGTCGTATCCGAACCCGCGCGAGCCCCGGGGCCGGCGGGCGATCGTGCCCCACGACTCTCCGACGAAGAACCAGCGACGGGAACCGCGCCGGAGCCCGGCCACCGTGCGGAACACCGCCCGGCGGGTCCGGCCGTCGAGGAGGCGCAGGACGCCGTCCAGGCCCACCGTGTCGTAGACGAAGGCCGA
>JASHRQ010000070.1 GCA_030037265.1 Thermoplasmata archaeon
CACGAAGACGGACTTCGGATGCGAGCGGTCGCGGACGAACCGGACGTACTCGTCGAGGAGCCGCTGCCCCTCCCCCTCCGCCTCGGGGCGGAAGTCGTAGATGCCGACGGTGGTGATCGCCATGGGGGCCCGCGCGACCGCGCCGGGTTAGGAACGGCCGGTTCCGGGTTGTTAAACCTGACGCCGGACTCGTAACGGGCCCCGGGCGCCCGGGTCCGTCACCGTGGCGAGGCGGAAGTACTGCTCGGGCGCGAGTTCCTCCGGGCGCCGGCGCGCCCAGTCCGACGGCCAGCCCGCCGCGGCCGCCGCCTCCTCCGCGTTCCCGCCGCCCCGGAGGCCCGCGAGGGTCCCCGGAAGGAGGTTCCCCAGCTGCTTCCGCCGCCGGCTGAACAGCCGCTGGACGAGCGTCTCGAGCCGCTCGACGTCGGGCACCGGCAGCGGGCCCGGGCGCCGGTCGAACGTCACGAGTCGTCCGTCCACCTGCGGCACGGGGTAGAACGAGGCGGCGGGGACCGTCCGGTGGCGCTCGACGGTGCCGTACAGGGCCGCGAGGATCGACAACCGCCCGTAGTCGCGCGAGCCCGGCCCGGCCGCGAGCCGGTCCCCCACCTCCTTCTGCACCAGCGCGACGATCCGGGGCACGCCCGCTCGGAACCATCGCAGGAACAGCGCGGTGGCCACGGAGAACGGGAGGTTCCCCACGACCGCTCGGGCGGCCGGGAGCTCCGCCTCGAGCGCGTCCGCTTCGAGGATCGTGACCCGGTCTCCGAAGTGGAACCGGAGGAAGGCGGCGAGGCGGGGCTCCCGCTCGACGACTGTCAGCGGGCCGAGGCCGCGTCGGAGGAGGGCGTCGGTCAGCATCCCCAGCCCGCCGCCCACCTCGACGATCGGCTCGCCCGGCCCGGTCCCGACGAGCGCCGCCTCGGCGTCGGCGATGAACGGGTCGGTCAGGAACGACTGCCCGCGGCGGCGGCTCGGTTCGAGGTCGAGTCCTTCCAGCGCCGCCGCGACCTCGGCCGCGCGGCGCGGGACCCCATCGTACGGACGGCGCCGGGGGGACCGGTCCTGGCGCGAGGAGGAGCACGCCACCGTTCTTTTGTTCGCGGCGAGGTCGCGCATCCGAACTGTACCCGGTTCTGCCGACAACCGGACCCCAAGGCGCCTCGCACTTGAATCCGCGCGACCTACGTCGAGGGTGTCGAGCCGTCAGCCTCTTCCCTTCCGACTCGATGAAGGCTTGGTTTGCCCCGGACTGGCACGGCCCCGAACCGATGCGACGGTCGGGCGGCGGGACGGCCCTTCCGCGGGTGGCCCGAGTTGGTCTCTCGCGCAGCTCGCCCACGGAGACCCGTTGGCGACCCGGAGGGCGCCCGTCCCGGACCGCAAAGCTTGAGCACCGTCCGGTCCATCCGGAGCCGATGCCGGTGGACCCGTTATCCGAAGAGATGCAGTTCTACCTCGAATCGAAGGCGGAACTGCTGCGTACCGTTGAGGGGAAGTTCGCCCTCATCAAAGGTCGACGGTTGATCGGTACGTATGATGCCCCGGACCGCGCGTATGCGGAGGGCGTCGCCACGCTCGGCAACGTTCCCATGCTCATCATCCAGGTACAGCGCGATGCGCCCGAGAGCCGAGTTCCTGCCTTGACGCTGGGGCTCATCCATGCCGATCTTTCACACTAAGCTCCTCCACCAAGGGACCCCCCAGGCACCCCCGACTCCAGAATTGCTCCAGGCGACGGGCCCCGTTGGTCAGGTGCAGTTGGAGGTACCTGCCGCTCTCGCCCAACGCTTGGTGGCGGCGAGCACACCGATTCCCGCCCCGGTGGTCGGTTTGGCCCTGATCGACACCGGGGCGACCGTGAGTTGCGTCGATTCGTCCGTCCCTCCGCGGCTCACCGTGAATCCGGTGGGTCGGACCACGCTGTCCGGAGCGACGGGACGCGGGGCGAGTGCGCTTTACCCGATGCGCCTCGTGATTCGGGGGGTTGGATTGACGGTCGACTACTCCCATCTGGTCGGAGCGGAGTTGAGCCCGATGGGCTACGTGGCGTTGCTGGGCCGAGACTTCCTGAGCCGGACCCTCTTGGTGTACCACGGACCCGTTGGGGAATACACCCTTTCGACCTGAACGGGCGGGCCCCTGGCTCCCGCGGGGCCGCGTTGGGACCCGGGGGTAGACGGTGCCCGCGCGGTCGACTCTACGGGCCCTGGCGGGACTCTAACGGGCTCCGACGACTCCCCGGCGGCACGCCGGATCCGGGGCGCGCGGAACATGGCCCGGTCGGGCGGAACCGACCCCGGTCACGGGGCGACGAACAGCCGGTACTTGTCCTCGGCCCCTTTGAGCTCCTGCTCGATGCGGGCGACGACCAGGTGCTCGGGATGCTTCGCGGGGGTCCGCGCCTCGAGCGCGCGGAAGCTCTCGAACGGCCCGCGGCGGCGCTCGTCGACGATCGCGAGCATCGTCTTCTTCCCGACCCCCGGGAGCAGCTCGAGCAGGTGGAACCGCCGCGA
>JASHRQ010000071.1 GCA_030037265.1 Thermoplasmata archaeon
ACCCCGCCGTCCAGGCCGTACTCAACGCCCCGGAGCGGCCCGCGCTATCGTCGGAGACGGGCGCGACGGTTCGGGCGCTCGACGCTTGGGTAACGAGCTAGGAGATCGTCCCGCACCCATCGTTCCATCCTCCGGGCCTGGGCCAGGAGCCGCCGGGCTTGACCCTCGGTCATCTCGGCCGTCGCGGGCTCGCAACCGCTCGTGACCTCGCCGTCGCCGTCCCACTTCGCGCCCCAGAGTTGGTTCCGAGCGAGTACCGACGGCCGGGCCCCCTCGAACTGAAGAATCCACCGGTCATGCCGTCGACCGAATTCCGCGAGCGACCGGGAGGGCCAATCGAACGCGTCGCCGGGGCCCCGGGCCCCATAGAGGAGGGTCCTCCGCCGGAGGGCATAGCTCCGCCGCAAGATCGCCACAACTCCGTCGTGCGTCTGGCCGCCGACGACCTCCCGCGTCGTCGGGTCGAGCGCATAGTAGTTGACATCCCCATGGAACACCGATACTCTTCGGCCGCCGATCCGGATATCCCGCCAGGAGTTGTAGGGGGTCTCTCGGGCACGTGCCTCGCCGGAGACCCGACCGGGCGGCCTACGGGCCTTCATCGAGCCTCCGCCCGGCCCGGAGTCCGTTCCGAAGGTTCCGGAGCGGCCCGGGACGGTTCTACGGTCGGATCGACCTCGCGGACGTACCGGATCTCGACGTGAGCACACCATTCGCACCGCCGCTCCTCTATCTCCGTCCCGTCGATGAACTTGCCCGACTCGGTCCAGGGTCCCCACTCGTGACGGAGGCGACGACCGAGTCCAGGAACTATCGTATCGCACCTCGGCTGGGGCGGTTCGACCGTGTGCGGCTTGGTCAGCTTCGACCGCCAGTCAGCATCGGGGTCGTCGCCCATACCACCGGAACCCACTCTCCGCGGGTCGAAATAACGCTCACGCTGGGACCTCCGTCGGGGTGGTCTGCCACCCGCGGCTCTGCGCGTGCAGCCACTCGCGCGTCGAATACGAGGGACGGAGAGGCGGGCACCTCCGCCCGCTCTACGCCCGAACCGGGCATCGCCCCCGGGGCCGGCCTCCGCGCTTATCTACCGTCGGTCTCCGTCGGTGGGACTTGCCGGTAGGTGCGGGGCGCGCCGAACATCTACGCCCCGATGGGACGCTGTGCGTTCGCGTACCGGCTCAGCCGCGGGTCGTTGAAGAGCCGGATCGGGGTGCGGCCGACGTGGCCCCGCATCACGGGGCCGTGCTGGCGGAGGAGGAGGTGGAACGTCCCAGGGTCGAGCCGGACCCACCGCCACGGCCCCAATACGAGCCGCTTCGGAGGATGCTGCACGACCCGAAGAAGGGGTGTCCGGACCCCGTTCGACCGGACGATCTGGCGCGGCATCCCCCGGGCGCCGAGCGGGTGGTTCGGCGTGATCAGCGCCCAGAACTGGTAGTAACCCCGTCGGTAACCGTCTTGGACCTCTTCCCACGGGACCGGGCCGGTATAGGTCCGGGGATGGGGGTTCGGATGGCTCCGCTCCCGTAGTTCGTCGGTCTTCATCGGCCTCCGTAGTAGGACAGCGACTTGACGGGGACGGCGCGGTGTAAGCGGAAGGTGGCGACGCCGAGCTGGACCATCGGGATAAGGCTGGGGATCGCGACGGGGACGAGGAGGAACCTCGGCCATTCGAATCGACGCGCCTCCGCCGACACGGAAACTGATGCCGCCGCTCACGGCGCGGTACGAGTGGATCGACGAGAGCTATTGGGTTCGGGTGGTCGAGTTGCCCGGGTGCGTGTCGTACGGCCGGACGCTGGCGGAGCTGCGGAGGAACCTCGTCGACGCAATCGACCTGTACCTCGAGGGGATGCGGAAGGATGCCGAGCAGACCGGTAGCGAGGCGGGGACGATCGAGTTCGACCTCGTCCCGGTGTGAGGGGCCTTGGTCCCCTTGGTCGGCCCGTTCCGAGTGGGCAAGATGGCCCGGGAAGGCTCCGTCGTTCTACCGCCCCGACCGGCCGACCTTTGGGAACGCCCCGTCTTAGGAACGGCCCTCCGGCCGCCCGATCTCCGCCGGGTAGGTCCGGAGCCCCTTCTTCTGCTTGAAGACGCCCGCCCGAAGCGACGTCGCGGGAATGTGAAGGCGCCGGGCTACCTTCGGCCACGTCCCGAGCTCCTTGTGGAGCCGGTCCGCCTCCTCGAGGACCCCCGGCGTCAGTGTCGGTTGGCGCCCCGGGGGCCTTCCGGTCTTGGTCGGCCGGCGACCGGATTTGATCTCCCGCATCGCCAGGGCCACCCGCTCGGACCGCCGCTTCGACTCGAACGAGGCGATGACCGGGCGCAGCGCGAGGAGCACGTCCCGTCCGAGGTTCGGCCGGCCGTCGTCCGGGGTATCGAGCATCGGTTCCTGGAGGGAGTCTCTTCTAGGAGTGGACTGGTCGGGATTTGAACCCGAGGCCTCCGGTTTGCAAAACCGGCGATCTTCCAGACTGATCTACCAGCCCACCGCCGAGGAATCGGGGCGTGCGGGCTTAGCCTTTCGCCCGGACTGGGAACCTCCGACGGACGGACGGCGCTCGTCGCGGTCGGGGCCCCCGCGGAGCGTTAAGTGAGCCGCACGCTCCGGGGGCCGTGCGGCTCAGCGCGTTCTCGGTCGTCGACGCGTTCCCGGACGGCCCGGCGTATTCGAGCCGGGACCGGTTCGCGGAGGTCGGCGCGCTGGCCGAGACCGCGGACCGGGCCGGGCTCGCCGCCTTCTGGGTCGCGGAGCACCACTTCCACTCCGGCGGCCTCTGTCCCTCGCCCCCCGTCCTCCTCGCGAGCCTGGGAGCCCGCACGCGCCGCCTCCGGCTCGGGGCGATGGTCGCCGTCCTCCCGTTCCACAACCCCATCGAGGTCGCGGAGCAGTACGCGCTCCTCGACCGGCTCCTCGGGGGACGGCTCAACCTGGGTCTCGGCAGCGGCTACATTCCGATCGAGTTCGAGGGGTTCGGCATCGACCCGTCGACGAAGCGGGAGCGGTTCGACCGGTCGTTCGAGCTCGTGCGGCGGGCCCTCCGCGGGGAGCCGCTGAACGAGGCCGCGGGCACGGCCTCGCCCATCCGCCTCAACGTGGCGCCGATCCAACGCCCCGGTCCGCCGGTCTGGATCGCCGTCCAGCGCCGGGAAGCGATCCCGTTCGTCGCCCGGAAGGGCGCGTCGCTCGCCCTGATCCCGTATGCGACCACTCCCGGCCTGCCGGAACTGGCCCAGCAGATCCGAGAGTTCCGCGCGGCCGTGCCGGAGGGCTCCTCCCCGTCCGTCTCCGTGGCGCTCCACTTGTACGCCGGCGACCGCGTGGAGGGGGCCCGGCGGGCGCTGCAGCGGTACCTGGACTCGCGACGCGCCACGCAGAGCGCGTTCTATCTCCAGCGGGTCGCGGAGGACCCGCGCCTCGCCGACGCGGGGGCGATCGAGGCCTCCGGGTTCGCCCTGCTCGGCTCCCCCGAGTCCGTGGCGAAGCGGCTCGGGGCGTTCGCGGAGCTCGGCGTGGACGAGGTGCTCGGGATCTTCGACTTCGGGGGGCTGTCCCCGGCCGAGGTCCACCACTCCGTCAAGGGCCTCGCCGGACAATTCGGGTAGCGCTTCGGGTGCGACGGTCGCCCGGGGGCCCCCGGGGCTGGTCGGAGCTCGCGCCACCGGCGGCCAGGGACGCCTCAGTCGGGTCCGGTGACGTAGAGCGGTTCCCGCTCCCTCGCACCCCGCGCGACCGCCCCGCGGGGGGGAGTGGCCCCCCGCGGAGCCGAGCGTCGATGCCGGAGCCCTACGAGGAACCCGCCGGGGGGGACGCCGGTGGCGTCGACCCGCCCGAGCTGTCGGAGGCGGGAGGCGTCGGGCTCGAGGGCGGCGAGCTCTCCTTCCACTCGGGAGGGGACCCGGCCGGTGGAGAACCCGTCCCGCCGCTCGGACTCATGACCATCGTCGCCGGCGGCTGGCGCCGGCGC
>JASHRQ010000072.1 GCA_030037265.1 Thermoplasmata archaeon
GCGGGCGCGGTCGGGGCGGGCGGGGGGAGCGCCGCCGGCTCCGGGGCCGGCGGAGCCTCCGGCTCCTCCGGGACGACGAACGCGTCCGCCCCCTCCGCCGGTACCGGGACGCTCTCCTCGGCCCGGTCGGGCGGGGGCCAGACCCAGATCCGCTCGGGCACCGCGCCGCCGTAGTGGCGGACCACCTCGCGCGCCACGTACGGCCCGAATCCCGGGACGGCGGCCAGCTGTTCGTACGGCGCGTGGCCCAGCTCGTCGAGCGACCGGTACCCGGCCTCCCACGCGGCCCACAGCTTCGTGGTGCTCAGGATCGGCGTCCCGAGCGCCGCGTCGAGCTGCTCCAGCATGCTCCGGATCGACTCGTCCCGCTGCCGGAACTCCTCGTCGAGGAAGTCGATCCCCTCGGACGTGCCGGGCTCGTACGCCGGCGGACGGAGGGTGCGGCCGCCGGCCCGGCGGCGGGGCCGTGCCTTTCGCCGGGCGGACGGCCCCGGGAGCCCCGGGATCCAAAGGCTCCAGCCGGCGCCGCGGCGGGTCCGGCCGCGGGTCGTCTCCCCCGGGACGAACCGGCCCGCCTCCGCGACGGCGCGGAACTGCGTCACCCCCAGGGCGCGCTGGATGGCCGTGGCGCGGGTCCGGAGCTCCTCCTCGAGCGGGGCCGGGACGCACGCCCACACCTCCCCGACCTCGGTGCCGGCCGGCCGCCGCTCGAGGCGACGCCGGGCGGCGCGCACGACGCGGTACGCGTCGGGCGTGAGGCCCAGCGCGAGGTCGCTCGCCGCCGGGCTCACGCCGTCCGGCACCTCGAGGTACACCTCGCCGAGCGCCCACGGGAGGGCCAGCACCCCCGCCGGGAGCGACTCGGTCAGCTCCACCATCGAGGGGGCGATCTGCACCGACTGTCCGCCGAGCACCAGCGTGAGGGACTGGTTCCGCAGCACGTCGCGGACCCGTCGGGCCGGCATCTGGGAGAGGAGGGTCGCGATCCGCCCCGAGGAGGCGCCGAACACCCGGCGGAGCTCCGTGGCGTTCGGCTCGACCCGGACCTCGCGCCCGGACCACGGCCGCGACGGGAAGCTCAGCTCCACGCTCTGCGCCGGCAGGAGGCGCGCGAGCGTCGGGAGCATCGCGTGGAGGGGTCCCGCGTCGGCCTCGTCGCGCGCGTCGAGCACGATCCGCTTCCACCGGTGGCTCCGGGAGAGGCTCAGCTGGCGCCGGGCGCGGTCGCAGGCCCGGGCGAGGCCGGTGGCCACGTCGAGGCACCGTTCCCCCGGAGGGTCGACGAGGTCCGGCTGCGCCGGGAGGATCGGCGACTCGAAGAGGCTCCGCGCGTCCTCCCGAAACACGCGGTGGACGGCGTCCATCGTGAACGGGGCGAACGGGGCCCACAGCTCCGCGACGCTCGACAGGACGTGCTGGAGCACCGCGTAGAGCGACGACTTCGACGGGGGGAGTCCGGGCTCGTCGAGCCGGCGCTGGATGACCAACAGGTAGCCGTCGACGAGCTCCCGGTCGGTGAACCGGTGGAGCCGGTCGAGGACCTCCCCGAAGCGGCCGGCCGCGAGGGCCCCGAGCGCCTCGGTCCGCAGGCGCTCGAACTTCGACAGGAACGCCCGGTCCTCCTCGAGCAACCCGTCGCGGAGCCTCGCGATCGGCTGGTCGCTCGGGGCGAAGCCGTCCAGCATCATCGCGTCGACGGTGCGCGCCGCCCGGCCCCAGAACTTCCGCAGCCGTCGGGTCTCCTCCGCCACCAGCGTGGCGACCGGGACGAAGGACCGGCCCGGGCTGGACAGACGGGCGAGGGCGCCCCGTACGGCGTCGACCGGCGCGTCCGCGCCGACCGGCCAGGTCGTCTCCTCGACCGAGCCCGTCGGCACCAGCGTGAGCCGGGTCTCGGCCGGCCGCGCCGACGCGGCGAACTGGCCCACGAGCTGCGTGAGGATCCGCGGACCCCGCCGCCGCTCGGGGACGAGGAGCCACACCGCCTCGTCCGGCGGCAGCGCGCGCAACCGGGCCCACTCGTAGAGGGCCTCCGAGAAGGTCGGGAGGAGCGGCCGCCGGACCTCCGTCCGATGCCCTCCGCACGGACAAGCCTCGCCGCTGCCCGGCGGAGCCGTCCGACCGCAGTCGGAGCACTCGGCGAGCGCGGGGGCCGGCGGTTCGGCCGAGCCACCGGGGTCGGCGACCGGCCAGGCGACGAGGTCCGACGGCAGCGAGGCGGTGTCGCGGGGGAGTAGCTGGCGGAGGAGCCCGAGCGTATCGGGATCGAGGCGGTCCGCCTCGAGCGTCCACGTCGTGCCAGACCGCCAGAAGAGGGCGGTCCCGCACGCCGCGCACCGGGGGACCCCGTGCCGCACCCGAAGCTGCGCGAAGATCGCGGAGGCGTCGGTGAGGTCGCGGAGGATGAACGCCTCCGCCGTGTCGAGCGGGAGGCCGAAGTACTTGTGGCTGATCTCGCCCTCCATCGTGCCGGTGGGCGACACCATCGGCCATCCGGGCACCTGGATCGACTCGGCGATGCGGGCGTCCGACGCGCCGTGCGCCGGGGAGAGGATCACGAGCCCGGTCCCGCTGTCCCCCACCTCGGAGGACGCGTGGACCTGGCCCGCCGGCGGCCCGATCGATTGGAGGAACGGGCACTCGGCGCTCAACGGGTGGCCGTAGCCGGTCCCCGCCCATCCCGACCCCGGCCGCTCCTCGAGCACCTCGATCTCGGCGTCCGGGAGCCAGGAACGGAGCCGGTCGAGACTCGACCGGCTGGTGAGGATCCGCTCCTCGACGCCGCGCCGGGAGTACCGGGCGAGGACGTACGGCAGGTCGGGGTTCACGAGGACCGCCGTGGTCCCGAGGAGCTTCCACACGCAGTCGGTCCACACCAGCGCCGAGGCGTTCGCCTCGCCGCCGAGCGGGAACCGAATCAGGTAGGCGGGCCCCTCCTCGTCGACGTAGACAAAGCTCGCCGGGTCCTTCGCCCGGGCGCATCGGGGGCACCAACGGAGGGGGGCCGCGCGGACGGTGAGGACGTTCGTCTCGGCCAGCCGGGAGACCATCTCCTGCACCGCCGGGGCGAGCTCGGGCGGCGCGAGCGGCTGGAGGTCGTCGCGGCCGTACCAGACCCCCAGCTCGTCGAGCAGCGACCCCGGGCCCGCCGGGGCGGTGCCGTCGGCCCGGTCGCGGACCAAGAACGGACCGCACGCGGACCGGCCGAGCAGGAGCTGGGACCGCAGTGCGATGTCGGCGAGGACGACCCGCTGGACCGCGACGAGCGGGGCCGCGTCCTCGGGAGTCCAGCCGCCGGACAGGAGATGGATCGGCCGACCGCCCCGAACCGGGCGGGCGTCCGGCCCGGGCGGGAGCCGGCGCGCCGCCCAGAACTCCCGGGACTGCGCCTCCACCGCGCGGGATTCCAGGATGGGCGGGAGCGCACGCATCGGTTCGACCCCGGGAGGGCCCCCTTCCGGACGGATGGATTGCGCGGGGACGGGGTTTAATGCTTCCCGTCCGGGACCGCCCCGTCCGGCCCCCCCCGGCACGCTCCGGTGGGTCCCCGGTTCGACGGCCCGAGGACGCTCCGACAAGCCTTATCCCCGAGCGTCGGTCGGGCGGCCGGGGCACACCGTCGATGGCGTGGACGACCGCCGAGGTCCGCGAGCTCAAGGAGGGCCGGTACCTGCTCGTGGACGAGGAGCCGTGTCGCATCCTCTCGATCCAGACGTCGAAACCGGGGAAACACGGCGAGGCGAAGGCGCGGATCGATGCCGTGGGGCTCTTCGACGGGTCGAAGCGCAGCGTGGTCTACCCGGTGAAGCACAAGGTCCAGGTGCCGATGATCGGCAAGCACCAGGCGCAGGTGCTGTCGATGAGCGACGTCGAGGTCCAGCTGATGGACCTCGAGAGCTACGAGACGTTCTCGCTCCCGCTGGAGGCGGAGCTCAAGGGCCAGATCTCGCCCGGCACCGAGGTCCAGTACCTCGACGCCATGGGGAAGCGTCGCATCACCCGCGCGTAGGCCGGAGCCGGGCGGCTCCCAGTCGGGCGCTGGGGTGTCTCTTTATAAATCGGGCGAGCCATCATTTTCTCGGCGCGCGAGCGGAGCGGCCGCTCGCGGCCGTACGATGAGGGGGAGGCATTCGTCGTGGCGGGACTCGGCTCGCTCTCCTCCTCCCGGCTGACGAAGCTGCTCCAGGAAAAGGCGGAGCTGCTCAAGAAGAAGCGGCAGACCGCCGAGGCGCTTCAGCAGGAGATCGAGGAGCGGCTGAAGCTGCTCCGGGGCGTCGGCATCGAGATCCCGGACACGGCCGAGAAGCTCCGGGCGCTGCAGGACCTCGAGCGGAAGTCCGACTGGGAGGGGCTCGAGACCCAGGCCCGCGCGTTCCTCGACTCCCTCAACCGGACGGACCCCGCGCCGATCGACGCTCGACGAGCCGACCTGGCCGCCCAGGCGGACCGGCTCGCCCAGCTCGGCCGCCCGCTCCCGGCGGATGTGCTGGCCCTGCTCGCCGAGGT
This sequence comes from Thermoplasmata archaeon, assembly GCA_030037265.1. Classification (GTDB taxonomy): domain Archaea; phylum Thermoplasmatota; class Thermoplasmata; order Lutacidiplasmatales; family UBA184; genus JAKIWV01. The sequence goes on from JASHRQ010000072.1 coordinate 4,507, forward strand.
CCTGCCGAAGGTCCGGGACGGCCATTGGAAGGAGGGGCTGGACGGTCTCTCGAGCGTCGACGGCGCGGTCGACGCCGCCGCCCGGGAGTACGTCGCCTCGCTGGGGACCCGGATCCTCACGCTCGGCCGTTGGTCCGGTGCCGAGGAGTCTCCGCCCGAGCTCGCGCCCGAGGTCTCCCGGATCGCCCGGGAGGCGATCGAACACGACGCCGAGTCCGGGGGCCGCCAGCTGTCCCAGCTGCTCCTCCACGCCTTCCCCGGCTCCGTCGAGCGGCGAAACCGTAGCCGCGCGCTGGCCGAGCGCGCGATTCCTCCCGCTCGGGACCTGGGGGTCCCCACGACCGGGCTCCAGGGCGCGCTCGACGCCGACGCCCGCGCGTTCGTGCTCGACTGGCCGGAGAGCGTGGGGCGCATCGACCAGGAACTGGAGGCGCTCGCGCGGACGCTCCGCGAGCGGGTGACCAGCACCGTGGCCGGCCTCCGCGGAACGCTCGAGGGGCTCCGCTCGCAGGGCGTCGACCCGGATGAGGCGCTCGCCGCGCTCGAGCAGATCGTCGCGCAGGCTCCCTCGGCCGGCGCCGTCGAGCTGCCGGGGCTGCTCGCCGCCGCCCGGGAGAGCGCGGAGGGGCCGGTCGTGGCGGTCGTCGCCGGCCTGCTCGACGAGGTGCGCCCCGGGCTGGTCGAGGCCCGGCGGCTCGGGAGGAACCCGAGCGAGGTGTTCGCCGCGATGAACCGGGCGCGCGAGGCGCTGCGACTGAGGATCTACGGCGAGGCGATCGCGGCCGGGCAGGAGGCGCTCGACCGGGTCACGCATCTCATCGAGGACGTGGAGGGGATCCGGTCGGAGGCCGAGTCGGTGCGGGAGATGCTCGGGCGGCTCGCGCAGTCCGGCTTCGCCCCGGCCGAGTACGAGGCCCAGGTCGGACGCGCGCTCCAGCAGCTCGACGACGGCGGCGTCGACCAGGCGCGGAAGCAGCTGCGCGCGACGATCAACGCCGTCGGAAGGGCCGCGGTCGGCCACTTCGACGGCCGCATCGGGGCCGCGACGCAGCTCACGGAGGCGGCGCGCGAGCGGGGATTCCTGCCGGCCGAGCTCGCGACGGCCCCGACGGACCTGCGGCGCGCGCTCGACGAGGGCCGGCTCGCGGACGTGGGGGCGCTCCTCGGCCGGGTCGAGGTCGAGCTCCGGGCGGCCGCCGCGCCGTACATGGCGCGTCGGCTCGAGGAGATGGACAAGGGGCTGGTGGAGATCCCCGACGAGCCGCAGGTGACCGCGGTCCGGGCCGCGATGGCCGACGCCGACGTCAGCCTCCGGGTGAAGGAGGACCTCGCGACGGCCCTCGACCGGCTCCGGCAGGCGGAGCACGAGTTCTCGGGCGTGTTCGCGGCCCGGGCGTCGTCCCTCGTGGAATCGCTCGCCCAGGAGCGGAAGGTCCTCGAAGAGATGGGCGGCGCCGGCGACGCGATCCAGCGCGAGATCGACGAGGTCGAGCAGATCTTCAACATGGGAGACTTCGTCAAGGCGTCGCGGTCCGCCCAGGAGATCCGCACCCGCATCCTCCAGCAGCAGCTCGTCCGCAGCGAGGAGGCGGTCTCCCACGCGAAGCTCTCGCTCGTGGAGCTCGAGACGATGGGCCTCGACGTCTCGGCCCTCCGCGCCGACCTCGAGCAGGCGCAGGAGGCGGCCAAGCTGAGCCGGTACTCGGAGGCGTTCCGGAACGCCGAGGCGACGAACGCCTCCGCCCGCCGCCTCCGCTCCGAGGCGCAGGAGATCCTCGACCTCCTCGCCGAGACGGCCGCCGGCCACGCGTCGCTCGTGAAGATCGGACAGAGCCCGGAGAGCTACCGCACCTCCGTGCAGGAGGCGAAGGCGGCGTACCAGGCGCTCGACTTCGGGAAGTCGCGCGCCGTCCTCGCCCAGCTCCGCGAGGAGCTCCAGAGCCTCACGCTCCGCACCGAGACCGGCCAGCTCCTCGACGAGGCGCGCCTGCTCGCCGAGGACGGCCACCGGCTGTCGGTCCCGATGGAGGGCCCCCGGGAGCGGATCGCGAGCGCGACGGCCGCGCTCGGCGAGGGACGGCTCCGCGAGGCCTCGACCGGCGCGCGGGCCGTCCACGAGGAGCTCGTGGGCCTCATCCGCCCGGTGCTCGAGGAAACGCTGCGCGCGCTCGAGGCCGACTCCGACACCGCGCGGGGGCTCGGGCTCGACGTGGCGCCGGTCCTCGCGTCGCTCAACGAGGCGCGCCGCCGGCTCGGCCAGCCGGTCCCGACCGGCGTGGCGGCGATCATCGAAGGGGCCCGCGTGCAGTTCTTCGAGAGCCGCGGCTTCCTCGAGCACGCGGAGCGGGTGCTCCGGCGGGCCACCGACGCCCTCAACCAGGGGGAGCTGGTCCGCGTCGACGTCGCGGCCGCGCGCGAGCGGCTCCACCGGATCCAGCGGCTGATCGCCGACCGCGAGTACCCGAAGGCGATCGAGCTCGCGTCGTCCGTCGAGCGCGAGCTGAACCAGGCGACGGTCCAGCAGATCTCGAAGACGCTCGCGGGCTTCCAGGGGCTCGTCGCCCGGACCCGGCGGTCCGGGGTCGACACGACGCTCGCCGAGAACTTCCTCCAGCAGGCGCGGAACGCGCTCGACAACTCGCAGCCGATCGAGGCCCTCCAGCTCGCGGCGCGCGCCGAGAGCGAGATCGAGCGGGTGGAGCTCCAGCAGCAGATCGCGCGCTCCTCGCTCGAGACGATGGAGCAGCGGCTCACCGGCGCGGGCCAGGAGGGGGTGGTCGCGCCCGCCGCGACGGAGGAGCTCGGCCGCGCCCGGACGGCCTTCGCCCGGCACGACTACGTGGAGGTGCTCGAGATGGCGCTCGCCTGCTCCGACTCGCTGTCGATCGCCCGTGAATACCACCGCCGCGCCTCCGAGGCGGTGGAGATCGCCGAGCGCCAGCGCGCGGAGGCGGCCGGGCTCTCGGCGGAGCTCGGCGAAGCGGCGTCGACGCTCCAGAGCGCCCGGGAGCTCGCCGCCGCCGGCCAGTACGTGGACGCCATCCGCCGCGCCCGCGAGTCGGCCGAGAAGTCGCGCTGGGCGATCGAACGCCTCTACTCCGGCGGCCTCGAGGAGACCCGCCGGTTCCTGGAGACCGTCCAGCGGTGGGTCCCCGAGAGCGCGCCCGCGCTCGCCGAGGCGATCGACGACGCCGAGGCGTCGCTGAAGGCCCGGGAGTGGACGCAGGTGACGGACCGGCTGAAGCGGGCCCGCGGGATGGCCGAGGTGGCGCTCGGCGGCGCCGTCGACGCCCGGCGGGACGCGCTCCGGAGCCTGTACGACCGGCTGATCCCGTTCGACGCGACGGAGAAGGAGCGGCGCGCCGAGGTGCTCCGGCGCCTCGCGGAGTTCCGGGGCCGCGGGGCCTTCGTGGACGCCTTCGAGCAGGCGCTCGAGGAGGAGCAGCGCCTCGCCGCCAGCCGGAACGAGGAGCTCCGGCGGCGGGTCCAGGGCCTCGAGGAGGCGCTCCTGGTCGGGGAGAAGCTCGGTCTCGACACCACGCCGGTGATGCAGCTGTTCAGCGAGGGGAAGCTCGCGCTCGGCGCGGGCAAGGCCGACGAGGTCGTGAAGTACCTCGACCGGGCGCTGGCGCAGCTCGACACGATCCTCAAGCCCCGGCTCGGCGACAAGCTCCGGGACGTCCGGGCGGAGTTCGTGTTCGCCCGGGACGGGCTCAACGTGAGCCTGGGCCCGGTGGGCGAGATCCTGGACGGGCTGCCGCGGCTCATCGAGAAGGGTGAGCTCGTCGAGGCCGCCCGCCTCCTGCTCGCCGGGGAGGAGCAGGTGAGCCAGCGGAAGGCGCAGCAGCGCGAGCTCACGAACCTGCACTACATCGTGGACGGCGCGCTCGCGCAGGCGCGCGCCCGCGGCCTCGACGTGGCCAAGGCCCAGCAGCTCCTCGCCGAGTCGATCCAGGCCCGGTCGACGGACTACGGGATCGCGCTCGAGCGGGCCCGGCAGGCGCACGAGGTGCTGAAGGCGCTCCTCAAGCCCCCCGAGGCGGCCGCGGCGCCGACGACCTTCTGGCCGTTCCGCCGGCCCCCGCCGACGTCGCCGCCGGGCTGAGCCGGGGGCTCAGTCCGGGGGGAGGAGCCCGGTGCCCGGCGGAAGGCCCCGCGCCGGTCCGAGCGGGAGCCGGTCGTACTCCACGGAGTGCTTGATGCCGCGCCGGCGCAACAGCGCCGACACCTGCTCGGTGATCTGGACGATCTCCTGCGCCCGGAACGCCTTCGAGAAGTAGAACTCGGGCTTCCCGTTCTCGGGGATCGGGAAGACGAGCCGCATCCCGGCGGCCTCCTGGCGGTTGTACCCCCCGGGCTTCCGGTCGCCGCGCAGGTCCCGAAGATTCTCCTCGAGCAGCACGTCCGGCAGGATCGGCTCGGTCTCCTTCATGAACGGCCGGTTCGCCTCCACGACGCGGCGGTGGATCTCGGGGTAGACCCGGACCAGGTCCTTGTAGCTGCGTCGCCCCTCGAGCAGGATGTGCCCGCTCCGCGCCTTGACGGGAGGAGTCACGGAGGCCCCCTGAGCCCCCCGGACCTATAACTCGGTCGCGCCGCCCGAAGCAGGCGGGACTCCCCTGTACCATCCGCTGGCTCATCCCGATTCCCTGGAGCCACGGGGCGTGAGGGAGGAGGCGACCAGTGCACCACGGGGGACCCAGCCGTCCCTGCGGAATAGCGGTGCCGAGACGACTCGCAGCCGGCTCCGTGACTTGCCTCATGCTTTCGGCCCCGCCGGGGCCAGATCGCCTTGGTGGACCCCGACCAGAAACAGTGAAACCTTCCCCGCGCGCTGACCCGTATAGGGCATTGGTGGCTCCTCCCCATCCTCGCAACCTACCGCAGACTCGACCGGGATCTGGGCGCCCGGCCCGGTGGGTGCCTCACCGAAGTGCCGCTGTCCGCGTCCGACTCGACGACCCGCGAGCCGAGCGGAGCGAGCGTCCGAGAGGGACTCGCTCTACCGCAGGGCGCGGGGAGACCATGGCTAGATGAACGCAGCAGACCTGGATCCGACCGGAAGAAAGACTCGCTACGGACCAGGCTCCCGATTCCGCAGGATCGTTCTCACCGTCGTCATTGCCGTAGGATTGGTCATCGCCGGGGGCTGGGTTCGTACTTCGTTCTGATCCACTACGCGGGGAACGGAGAAGTCGTCCGTGACGACGGACCGACGCTGTACCAGGCGCTCCGCGCGGTCAACCAGTCGGTCAAGGCAACGCCGGGTGGCCCATGGACCCTTTCGCAACTGTACGGTGTCGCGAGCCCCGTTCCGACCGACCCCAGTTCGTGGGGGTGGGGGCCGTACGATGCCGTACTGAGTTCCTGTCAATCCGCGTTCAACGGGCTCACGCTCTGGAACGGAACGATTCCGTTGTTCGACGGCACTTACAACTCTGGGACCGCACCATTTTGGCAGTTCGTCTTCTTTTCCAATGCGACCCAGCAGCTGCTGATTGCCACGGACGTGCTGGGGATACCGCATCTGTATCCTCCTATCGCGATGACGAGCGAGTGCGCGGAAAGTACCGGCCTTTCCGTGAAGCCGTGGGGCATGAGCCAACTCTTCGACTTTGCCCACGGCGGGTTCCCCGGCAACAGTCCAGGAATGGCGAACGCAGCTTGGGTCTCCCTCGCGAGACAGTGGGCGGCCGGGCTCCAACACCGCCCGACGGAGATGTTCGTCATGGGGGCCGCGCAGTTCGGTTCGGGTCAGCCTCCCGACACCATGACGATGTTCTATACCTGCGGTACCCCGGGTGGGGCAGGCGCGACTCCAGGACTCGACGTATTTGCGGGCCCGCCCGGCGATCCGGGGGACACCGCGACGGTCATCGGCTCATTCGATTACAAGATTGGATGCACGCCGACGGCGAACAACTTCACCGCAATCCCCATTCGCGTCAACTTCTCCAACACTACGGAACTCTCGGGGGTCTCCGCGTCCGTGGTTCAAACAAAGTTTCAGTTCGAATTGGACGGTGCCCCGCCGTTCAACGGGCCCGGATACGACACCGTGGGCATCACGAGCTGGATGACGCAGCTGAACCTAACGCTCTCGAACGGCTCAGCCCTGCCGGTGGCGAAATCGGGCTGTTCGGCCTGGGTGCCGTCCGTAAGCAGCTGCGTGCCGAGCACCTCGGGCTGGTACGCCGTGCTGTTTTCACCGGACAGTGAATGGGAGGGAAGCTACGCGGCGACCTCGTCCGGCGCGGGCTGGAGCTATCCGGTGCTTCCGATCGCAAACAATGAAACGATCGCCCTAGTGATTCCGTCCGACTGGAACGTTGCCGGCGACACGCTAGAGATTACGTCGACGACCGCGAGCCTACCGCTCTCGGGCGCTGTCGTCATCTCCTGAACCGCCCTAATGCGTCCCGTGCGACGTCCCTCGCCATGGACTGGGCGGCCGGTCCACTTCAATCGGCCAGCGCGAATTTGCCGAAAGCCTCAAAGAGCCGGCCCGATAGTCGCCGTGGGCGCGCTCCCGTAGTCTAGTGGTCAAGGATAGGGGCCTCTCGAGCCCCTGACGCGGGTTCAAATCCGGACGGGACGTCCCGGCCGGTGAAAGTCCCGCCGGGAGCACGTCCTCTTCCCGCCGGACCTCACGAGGAGGTAGCAGAGTCTTTGGCTGCGACCGGTTCCGGCGCGGTAGCCGGGGTGGGTTCGCGGTTAAGCTCCCGTGCGCCTCTGGCGCGCGGGGGAACCGTCCTGGACCGCCGCTACCTCATTGTGGTCAGCGAAGCCGACGCGGTCGCCGTGGAGATTGCCCGTCACTGGGGGACCCCTCCGTCGACGGGCGAGTTCGTCGACGGGACTCCGCTCCGATCCCTCTCCGACGCCGTCCTGCTCCTTCGCCGCCGTCCGCTGCACGTCGAGGACTCGGAGCTCGGCGCCCAGCTGGGGTCGGTCGTGCCCGACCTGCCGATCGTCTTCCCATCCCGCCACCGGAGCGAGAGCCGGATCGCCTGCGTAACCGTGCACGCGCTAGGCAACCTCGGCGAGGTGGCGGAGCTCGGGGGCGAGCCCCGTCGGGTCGTTCCGGCGGCGCCGCGGCTCATGGCCGACGCCCTGCGCGAATTCCACGGCGTCGCGGCCACGGTGGGCCTCCCGGCCTCGTACGAGGCGACCCACCACGGTCCGCTGCTCCACCAGCCGGCGTTCTTCGCCGAGATCGCGGAGTCCGTGCCCCCGGGGCCCCGCGCGACACTCTCCCGCGCGGTCGCGGAGGTGCTGGCGGACCTGGACGAGGACCCGGCGGACCGGGTCGCGATCGGCGTCGGCGGGGGCCACTACGCCCCGCACTTCACCGAGCTCGCCCTCGGTCGACGCTGGGCGTTCGGCCACATCGTTTCCCGGCACGCCGGGGAGACCGTGAACGCCGAGGTCGTGGAGCGGCTCCGGGCCGCCACCCCCGGCAGCGACGGCGCGCTCTTCCAGCGCGTATCGGACGCCGACGACCCGGTGTGGGCCGGGCTCGGTCCCCGCCTCCGCGACGCGGACGCCCCGCGCCGCCCCACCGGGAGCGCGTGAGTTCAGTCGCTCTCGGACCGCCGCTTGCCGGGGCGCTGATACATCACGGCGCCGCTCCGGTAGACCGCCTTGCCGATGCGTAGCGTCTGGGCCGAGGCGAACCGCGGCGCCTTCTCCGCCACCATCATGCTCTCGACGACCTGGCGGAACAGCGCGCTCTGGTTGATCTCCGGGTGGCGCTCCAGGAACTCGTTCTCCGTCGGCGTGATGGTGATGTTCTTCCGCAGCATCCCACCCACGTCGGTCCGGGCGCGGGGCTTTCCGGGCATGGGCCACCCCACGAGGTCTCAGTATATATACGTATTCGCGGACGCGGTTCCGGTCAGCCGCGCGCCGGCGCGGGACCGACCGTGACCGTCCGCATCCGGGCGGGAGACCAGGCGGCGGCCGCCGCGTCCCGGATCTCCCGCGGACGGACGGCCCGCAGCCGCTCCGGCCACGTGAGGTAGTAGTCGGTCGGCAACCGGTAGTAGGCCACCTCGGCGGCGAGCTCGTGGACGTCGGCGGTCGTCTCGAGCGCGAGCGGCATCGAGGCGAGGAGGCTCTCCCGGATCCGCCCGAGCTCGCTCGACGGGATCGACTCGTCCGACAGGCGGCGGACCTCGGCGCGCAGCGCGTTCGCGACCCGGTCACGCGAGGACGGGTGGGTGCCGGCCCGGGCCTGCCAGTAGCCGCCCCATCGCATCGCCTCGAGCTCGCTCGACGCGTGATACGCGAGCCCCATCCGTTCCCGGATCCCCTGGAACAGACGCGAGAGGAGCGGGCGCCCGCCGAGCACCTCGTTGGCGAGCAGGAGCGGCAGGTAGCGAGCGTCCGACCGGGGCACCGACGGCCCTCCGACCCGTACCTCGACCTGGCTCTGGCCGGCGATCACGATGTCGCGCCGGTCCGGCGACGACGCCGGGCGTTCCGGGAGGGGCGGGTCGGCCGGGGGAGCTCGAAGACTCCCGTCGGAGAGAATCCGATCCACCCGGCGTCGGACGGCGGGAGGGGGGACTGACGAAGTGACCACGATGGCCGAGCTCCGCGAGAGGAAGTGGTCCCGGTGGAACCGGCGTACCGCGTCGCGCGTGAGGCGGCGGAGGCTGGACGCCCGGCCCAATCCGGTCGAGCGGTACGGATGCCCTCGGGGAAAGAGGTCGCCCAGCAGTTCCCGACGCGACCGGAGGTCGGGTTGCGCGGCCTCGCGCAACTGACGTTCCCGGAGCTGTTGGCGGACCCGCGCGACCTCCGCCTCCGCGAACGCGGGTCGGAGGATCGCGTCCGCCAGGAGCTCCAGTAGCGGCTCCCACGCGTCCTGCGGCCCCCAGACCGTCACCTCCGCGGACTCCGGGTCGGTGTGGCTCGTCAACGTGGCGGAGTATCGGTCGAGGAGCCGGGCTAGCTCCTTCCGGGGGTGACGGTCGGTGCTCTGTACCGAGAGCCGCGAGGCGAGCGCCGCGAGCCCTTCCGCCCCGGGCGGGTCATAGCCCCAGCCGGCGGGTGCGATCAGCGTCGCCGAGAACGACGGCGCGCCGGCGGGGGCCGCCTGGAGCACGAGGTCCGGTCCGGCATCGGTCGGGGCGCGGTCGAGCCGGAGGGGATCTCGCCGGTCAGCCGCCGTGGCCGCCTCCCTCGGGCTCGTATCGCACGCACACGGACCGTTCGCGACGGAAGAGCCGCCGGGCCTCGGACCGGACGTCGTCCGGACGGAGCCGGACGAGGGCCCGTCGAAGCTTCCCTTCCAGCGCGAGGGACCCGTAGGCGGCGAACCATCCCAAACGGAACGCCGCGGCGCTGCTTCCCTCGTACGCCAGCGCGGCGCTCCGCGCGAGCATCGCGCGGGCGGTCGAGAGTTCCGCGCGCGTCGGACCGTTCCGGCCGATCCGCTCGACCTCGCGGAGGATGGCCTCCTCCAGGCGGTCCAGCGGGATGCCCGGGGCCGCCTGCGCCTGGATGTCGAACAGGCCGGGGTACAACCGGGGCCGATACTCGCTCGACGCGCGGACGGCGAGTCCGGGTTCGACGAGCGCGCGATAGAGCCGAGACGCCGGATGCTCTCCCGAGCGGCCGCCGAACGGCCGCGGGCTGAACAGGCCGGTCTCGCCGCCCAGCAGGAGGTCGAGCATCATCGCCGCCGGAGCCCGCGCGTCTCGAATCGGCGGAGCCGGCCAGGCGAACGACAGGAGCGGCGTCGAGCCCGGGCCGGTGAGCTCGGCCCGTCGGGGCCCGCTCGGCTCCGGTTCCCGGTCTCCGACGATCGGATTCTCCCCCGTTGCGCGGAGGCCACCGAACCGACGGACGATCGCCCGGCGAAGCGTCGGGGGATCGAACCCTCCCGCCACTGTGAGGATCGCGTTGCGGGGTCCGTAGAATCTCCGGTAGTAGTCGCCGAGCGCCGAGGTGGGCATCGACCGCATGTCCTCCGCGTAGCCGAGCGGGTCCCAGCGGTACGGATGGCGGCGGTAGGCGAGCGAGAGCAGCTCCTCCTCCACCCGAAACTCGGCGCGGTTCTCGTTCCCCTCCCGTTCCGAGAGCACCACCTGACGCTCCCGTTCCGCCTCCGTCGGGTCGACCCGGGCGTCGAGCATCCGGTCGGCCTCGATCCGGAGCGGGACGTCCACGCGCTCGCGCGGCACGGTCGCGAAGTACGCCGTGAAGTCGGTGTCGGTGAAGGCATTGGATGTGCCACCGACCTCGAAGATCGCCCGGTCGATCTCGCCCTTCCGGAACTGGCGGGTGCCCTGGAACATCATGTGCTCCATCCAGTGGCTCACGCCCGTGATGCCGGGATGCTCGTTGACCGACCCCACCCGGTACCAGACCCAGACGCTCGTCGTCGGGCTGGCGGGTCGCAAGGCGAGGATCACCGAGAGGCCGTTGGCCAGCCGGAAGGTGGACACCCTCCCCGCGGCCCTCGAGGCGCTCGGCACGCGCGGCCCGGACCGGCGTCGCCATATAACGGGACGGAGGCGCGGAGTGGCCCCCCCGAGCCTTCCGAGGAAAATCGTTAAGCGCGGGCCCCCACCATCGAGCGACGTGCATCCGGCGTTGCGCATCGTCCGGCTGGGCAACACCGTGGTCTCGTTCGTCGGGACGGTCGTGGGCGGGCTGGCGGCCCGTGGGGTGGGGGTCCGGTTGCCGCCGGACCTCTGGTGGGCCGTGGTCCTCGCGGCGTTCTCGACGGCGTTCGTGACCGCGGGGGGGAACGTGATCAACGACCTCCGGGACCGGGAGTCCGACCGGGTCAACCATCCGGATCGGCCGCTCGTGACCGGCGAGCTGAGCGTCGGCGCGGCCCGCTGGGGCGCGGTCCTCTTGCTCGTCGGCTCGGTGGCAGTCGTCGGGCCCGTGGTCCCCCGGGCTCCCGGCCTCGCCGTCATCCTGGCCGCTGCGATCGGCGCGCTGCTCGCCTACGAGTTCCGGTTCAAATCGGCCGGGTTCGGGGGGAACCTGCTCGTCGCCTTCCTCACGGGCGCGGTCTTCCTGTACGGGGGGACCGCGGTGGGAGCCCCGCTCGTCGTGGTGCCGTTCGCGTTCATGGCCTTCTTCGCGACGCTGAGCCGGGAGGTCATCAAGGACATGGAGGACGCCGCGGGCGACGTCGACCGGCGCACGCTGCCCCGGATCCGCGGGATGCCGTTCGCGGCGGTCACCGCGCGCGTGGCCGTGGGGATCGCGGTCGCGCTGAGCGCCGTGCCGTTCCTGTACGTTGTCTCGCCGGCGACGACCGCGGGAGCGGCCTATCTTGGCGTGGTCGCCCTGGCGGACGCGGTGTTCCTCGTTTCGGTCGCATGGCTGCCCGACCGGCTCCACCGGGAGCAATCGACCAGCAAGGGCGCGATGGCCGTCGCGCTGCTCGCGTTCCTCGCCGTGGCGTTCCGGTAGGGGGACGGGATGGGCAGGGTGCGGGAGTACCTCCGGGACCGGTTGCGGGACGGGCCGATCCATATGACGCTCATCGACCCGGACAAGTCGACCCCGGACGCCGCCGCCCGCGTCGCGGCGGCCGCCGCCCAGCTCGGCTCCAGCGCGATCATGCTGGGCGGCTCCACGGGGATCTCCCCGGCGCGGATGACCGAGACCGCGCGCGCGGTGAAGGCCGCCGTGCAGCTCCCGACGATCATCTTCCCGGAGAGCCCGGCGTCGGTGACCCCGGCCGCGGACGCGATCTACTACATGAGCCTCCTCAACTCGCGCAGCGTCGACCGGGTGATCCGGATGCAGGCGCGCTCGGCGCTCGGCATCCGGCGGATCGGCCTCGAGCCGATCTCGCTGGGGTACATCGTCGTCGCCCCCGGGATGCGCGTGGGCGAGGTCGGCGAGGCCGACCCGGTGCCGCGGGACGACCCGACGCTGGCGCAATCGTACGCGCTGGCCGCGGAGTACCTCGGAATGGACCTGGTGTACCTCGAGGCCGGCTCCGGAGCGCCGGAACCGGTCCCGGCAACGATCGTGCGGGCCGTCCGCGAGGTGCTCTCGATCCCGTTGATCGTGGGGGGCGGCATCCGGTCCGCGGCCGACGCGACGGCGCTGCTCGACGCCGGGGCCCAGGTGCTGGTCACCGGCACCGTGACCGAGGAGGAAGGGATCGGGCCCGCGATGGCCGGCATCCTCGAGGAGGTCCGGCGTCGCCGTGGCCGCTAGTCCGACGCCGAGCTCCCACACGGAGAAGGGGGACCGCCAGAACCGGCTCTACTCGAGCTTCATCGTGCGGGCGCCGGGCTTCGGCGTCTCGCTGGGTCTCATCGTCGCCACCGCCGCGGTCGACACGCTCCTGTTCTCCGGGCTCGGGCCGGACGCTGCCGGATGGCTGGAACGTCTGGTCCTCCTGTTCGCCCTTCCCGGACTCCTCGCCGCCGGTCTCACCTCCCCGTTCGCCCGGGCCCTGGGCGGATGGTTCCCGCCGCATCGGGCCGGTCTCCTCGCGCTGATGTCGCTGTTCGTGACCACGCTGTTCCTCCTCGTGTGGCGGGGGGTGGGACTGGCCCTCGGCGGGCTTCCCGTCTCGGCGGCGCTGCTGTTGCTGGCGGCCCAGGGACCGGTCCTCTGGTTCCGGCACATGAGTCTGTTCGGCGTCTCGCGGGCCCGGCACGGGAGCTCGCTGCCCCCCGCGTTGCTCTTGCCAGTCCTCACCATCGCGGGCACGTTCGTCCTGTTTCCGCCGACCCCGGCGGTCGTCGCGGCGACGGTCCTGTTCCTCGTGCTCGGCTTCCTGTGCGTCGCGCTGCTCCTGCGGGCGGCGGACCGGCCGCTGCGGCGGGAGTTCGACACCTCCGGCGTGTCGCTCATCCGGCCGATGATGGAGCACGTCGGGAGCCGGGACCCGGCGGCGACGGAGGCGCTGGAGCAGTTCTTCCAGAAGTTCGCGGTCGAGGCGAACGTGCGCCTCACGGCGCTGCAGTTCCGTTCGAGCGGGGGCGTGAAGGCGACCGTCGCGCTACCCGCGGTGCACCCGGGTCCGTTCGCCGCGCTCGGGGCGAGCGACCTGCCGCGCAAGCTGGGCGAGCGGCTCGGCCCGGCGGCGGGGGTCGTGTTCGTTCCGCACACGCCGTGCAACCACGACCTCGACGTGCCGACCACCCGCGAGGTGGACCGGATCGCGCGGGCGACGGCCGAGCTCCTCCGTACCGCGGCGCCGGGGACGACGCACCGGACGAGTCCGCTGGTGTCGCCGGGCCCGGGGGCGTGGGCCCGGGCGCAGCTGCTCGGCGACGCGGTGCTGGTCGTCGCCACGCAGGCCCCCGAGCCGACCGACGACATTGACTTTGCCATCGCCGACCGGCTGCTCGCCGAGCTCGAGACCCCGGGTGCCCCCCGGGTGGCCCTCGTGGACGCCCACAACTCGTACAAGGAGGACGAAGGCGACCTCACGTACGGGTCCCCGCGGGCCGAGCGATTCGCCGCCGACGTTCGCGCGGCGGTCGCGACCGCGCGCGCCCAGGGCCGGGAGGGAACGCTCCGGGTCGGCGTCGCGCGACGGGAGGGGTACTCCGTGGCGAACGCCGGCATCGGCCCGTGCGGGATCCGGGCGCTGGTCCTCGAGACGCTGGGCACCCGGACGGCCTACGTGCAGATCGACGGGAACAACCTCGTGCAGGGGCTTCGCCAGCGGCTCCTCGCCGCGCTGGCCGGCGTCGTCGACGCGGCCGAGGTGATGACGACCGACAACCACGTGGTCCACGAGCTGGACGGGGGCGTGAACCCGGTGGGCGAACGGTATCCGGTGGACCGCCTCGAGGCGGACGTCCTCGCCGTGGTCCGGGAGGCGCTCGGCAACCTGGAGCCGGTCGAGCTGGGCGTCGGGACCTCCGTCGTGCCGTCGGTGGCGGTCCTCGGACCGGACTGGACCGCTCGCCTTTTGACCTCGCTCGGAGACACGCTCTCGATGTTCTCGAACGCCTTCCTCATGACGTTCCTCCTGCTGGTCGCCTCGTCGCTCGTCATCCTCGCCCTCCTCCGGTAGCCGGGGCGCGTCGATGGCGGTGCCCGGGGCCCGGGAACCCCCCTCCGAGGTGCTCGCGGCCCTCGGAGACCCGGATGCGTATCCGATGCTGCGGGACCTGGTCGCGATCGCGCCGACCAACCTCGAGGACCCCGCGCACGGCCGCTGGGAGAAGCCGAACTACCCGGCCGCGGCCCGGTACGTGAGCGACGTCGCGCGACGGTACGGGCTCGCCGTCCGGCAGTTCGACCCGGTCACCGACCTGCGGGGGAGCCCCGACCTGCACGGGGTCCCGCGGCCGAACGTCATCGTCGACCTGGACGCGGGCGCGGCCGACCGCGTCCTGGTCCTCGTCCACTACGACGTCGTGCCGGTCCCGGAAGCGGAGCGGGCCCGATGGGGGACGCCGCCCCACGCGCTCACCTACCGGGAGGACGGGAACCTGTACGGCCGCGGGTCGGCGGACGACCTGGGGAGCGGCGTGGTCCCGGGCCTCCTGCTCCTGAAGCAGCTCCGGGCGCTCGCCCACCCACCGGTGAATGTCCGACTGCTCGTCTGCTGCGACGAGGAGACCGGGGGGACCGGGGGGATCGAGGCGCTGAAGGCGCATGACGCGCAGCTCCCGCCGCGCGACCCCGGCCGGTTCCTCGAGGGGGAGTGCGCGCTGATCGCCGACGGGGACTCGCACACCACCGCGGGCTCCTCCGGCGTCGCGTTCCTCGACGGAACGTTCGCCCGACCCGTCCCCCTGCCGCGAGTGGTCGCGTACGGGGAGGCGCTCGTCGCGCTCCACTCGACCGCGAGCCGCTGGCGGTCGACGCTGGCCTCCCCGGATTGGCCCGCCCACGGAGCGCCAGAGCCCGTGATCACCGGGCGGGCGACGGTGACCCGGTTCGAGGCCCGGAGCGAACGGCCCGGTCCCGGCGGACGCGCCCGGCTGGTGGCCGCGCATGCCGAGAGCGACGCCGCGAACCAGGTGGCCCGGAGCGTGACGCTCGTCTTTGAGGGGGCTCGCCGACAACTGGAGGAACTGCGTCCGGCGCTCGAGCGCCGACTCGCGGCCCCGTTCCGTCTCGAGCCCGCGGGCGCGACCGCGCTCTCGGTCCCCGCCGGGGCGCTCGCGCTGTCCGTGGTCGGCGAGAGCACGCACGCGGGCTACCCCCACCGGGGGCACAACCCGGTCCCGGCGACGCTCGACCTGCTCGCGGGTGCGCTCGCCGAGGGACGCCTCGACGAGTCCGGCCCGGTCGAGGGGTCGTTCTCGGTCGACCTCCGGCTCACGCCCGAGATGACGCTCGCGGAGGGGGTCGAGCGGGCCCTGCGCGAGGTCCGGGCCTGGGGCTCGGCCCACGACCCCGACGCGCGGATCGATGCCCCGGCGGAGCGCGGACGCGGGGGGTATGCGCTCCCCGCGGACCACCCCGCCGTGCGCAAGATGGAGCGCGTGATCCGGTCCGTGTTCGGCACGGAGGGGGTGTTCGGGGAATACGGCGGGACGGACGCGAGCGCGCTCGCCGACCTGACGACCCCGTCCGGCGCGAAGATGCCGGCGCTCGTCTTCGGGCTCATGAACCGGGCGTCGCACATCCACGAGGTGGACGAGCGCGTCGAGCCCCGGACGGTGGCCCAGGTGACGGACGTGCTCCGACGGTACATCCTCCAGCCGTAGGAGGGCCGTGGCGAGTGGTCGACGCGCAGCTGGTCATCTTCATCCGGGTCCTTTGGGTGCTCACGCCGGTCTTCGCGGCGAACGCCCTCGCGACGCTGCCCCGGGGGCGGGGGCCGCCGATGGACTTCGGCCGCACGGCCTGGGACGGCCGCCGCCTCCTCGGGCCGTCGAAGACCTGGGCCGGGTTCTGGTGCGGCACGCTCCTCGCCGTGCCGATCGTCCTCCTCGAGGCGTGGCTCATCCTGCACGCCCCCCCCGACCTCCAGCTCGTGCCGGCGTACGCGGGCTCCGTCGTCGCGGCGCTGCCGGTGGCGTTCCTCCTCGGCGGCGGCGCCCTCGTCGGCGACGCGGCCGGCTCGTTCGTGAAGCGCCGGCTCGGGCTGGGCCCGGGGGCCCGGGCGTTCGGGCTGGACCAGCTGCCGTTCGTGGCGGTGCCGGTCGCGCTCGGCCTCGCCCTCGACCCCTCGGTGTTCGTGCCGGTGTTCTTTTCTTGGGAGGCGCTCCTCTGGGTCCTCGTGCTCACGCTGGGGCTGCACGCGCTGTTCAACTGGGTCGGGTACCGCGCCGGGCTGAAGCGGGTGCCGTGGTGAGCCGGTGAGCGACGTGGGGTCGGCGGCCGAGCGGACCGCGACGGCCCGGATGCTGCTCGACTGCGGCGCCGTGCGGTTCGGGGAGTTCACCCTCACCTCGGGCCAGCGCTCGGACGTGTACATCGACGTGAAGCGCGCCTGGACCGACCCCGGGAGGCTCTCCACCCTCGCCGGCGCGCTCGCCGGGCGCGTCGGGACCGTGCAGCGGCTCGCGGGGATGGAGCTGGGCGCGGTGCCCCTCGTCGTCGCCACGGCGCTTCGGGTCGGCCTGCCGTTCGTGATCCTTCGGAAGGCCCTCCGGGACCACGGGACCCGGCAGCGGTTGGAGGGCGAGGTGCGTCCCGGCGACCGCGTGCTCCTCATCGAGGACGTCGTGTCGACGGGCGGGTCGGCCGTCGAGTCGGTCCACCTCCTGCGGGAGGCGGGCGCGGTCGTCGAGCGGGCGCTCGCCGTGGTCGACCGCGGGATGGGCGGGGGCGAGCGGCTCCGCTCCGACGGGGTCGCCCTCGAGGCGCTCGTCTCGATGGAGGAGCTCCGGGGCGGCCGAGCGTGACCGGCACGCTGCAGGACGACGCCACGGCGCGGATCGACGACCCGTCGGAGGCCGGCACGGTCTACGGCCGAGGGTTCTTCGGGACCTTGGGCTCGGGCGGCCTCCAGCTCGACCGGACCGAGGCGCTCTACCTGGTCGAGATGGGCCGGATCGGCCTCGCCGGGACCCACGGCCGGGCCATCGGCTGGGCGGAGCTGTTCCGTCGCGCGCTGCGCGCCGAGCCCGGGTTCGGCGTGCGCTACCTGGTGTACCGGGACCTGCGGCAGCGCGGCTACGTCGTCCGGGCCGGCCCGCCGGGCGTCGCCTTCGCGGTGCTGCCCCGCGGCGGCGTGCTGCAGAAGACCCCGACCCGGTACTGGGTCGACGCGGTCTCCGAGCGCGCGCCGTTCTCGCTCCGCTCGCTCGAGGACGAGACCGACCGCGCGCAGGCCGCGAAGAAGCAGCTGCTCGTGGGCGTGGTCGACGAGGAGTCCGACCTCACGTACTACCGGGTCCGTCGGCCGCGCCCGATGGGCGCGCTGCCAGCCCCGACACTGCGGACGCCCGTCCCCGGCTGGCTCGGCGAGGATCGCGTGCTGGTCTTCGAACCGGACGGCGTGGAGGCGCTCGGCCGCCAGCCCGCGTTCGGGAGCCGGATCGGGAGTCGGCTGGAGCTGAGCCTCATCGAGGCCGCGTTCCTCGCGCTCACCGGCCGGCTCGAGCTCCGCGACGCCCGCTCGCACCGACGCGTCCCGGTCGCCGGGCTGCTCCGGCGCGCGCGTCGTCTCGAGTCCGGGTTCGACGAGCGGCTCGCGGTCTACCGCGTACTCCGGGAGCGCCAGCTCGTCGTCAAGACCGGGTTCAAGTACGGCGCGCATTTCCGCGCCTATCCGCGGAACCCGGAGCACGCGCACGCCCGGTACCTCGTCCATGCGGTGCCGGACGGCTTCGAGGCGCCCTGGTCGGAGATCGCCCGCGGCGTGCGGGTGGCCCAGGGCGTGCGCAAGGAGTTCCTCCTCGCGAGGGTCCGGGGACCGCCGGCGACTCCGACGGTCGCGTTCCTCTCGCTCGAGCGGGTCCGTCCCTGAGCGCCGGAGCGCGGTCCCGGACCGGGCCCTATGCCGCGGCCCGTACCAGGGGGCCCAGGAACCGCTCGACCGACGTCGCGGTGGGGGATCGGCGGAGCCGCTCCTCCATCGCGCTACCGAGGATCGCGCCGTCGGCGTGCGCGGACCGGATCCGTCGCACGTCCGGCGGACCCCGGACGCCGAAACCGACCAGGACCGGCAGCGCGGGTCGGGCCCGGTGCGCGGCGTCGACCCGGTCGCGTAGGGCGGCGAGGTCCGGGCGCTGTCCCGTACCCGTGGTGCCGTACCGGGCGACCAGGTACAGGAACCCGGTCGAACGGGACGCGAGCCGCGCCACCCGGGGGATCGGGGTGGCGGGCGAGGCCATCTGGACGACCGCGAGCGACGCGCGGCGGGCGGCCGCTTCCCAGGGGCCGGACTCGTCGAGCGAGACGTCCGGCAGGATGAGCGCGCTGCCGCCGTGGGCGCGGAGCTCGCCGCACGCGCGCGCCAGCCCCCGGCGGAGCACCGGATTCGCGTACGTCATGACCGCCGCCGGCAGGTGCTCGACGACCACGTCGAGCGCCTCTAGCAGGTCCGCCCAGCGCGTGCCGTGGCCGAGCGCGGCGGCGGCCGCGGACTGCAGGACCGGTCCGTCGGCGATCGGGTCGCTGAACGGAACGCCCAGCTCGACGCCGGCCACTCCCGCGTCGGCGAGGCCCCGCGCGACCGCGGGAAGCCGCCGTCGGCGGGCGGCGTCGACCATCAGGTAGACGAGCAGGGACCCCTCGCCCGCCGCCTTCCGCCGGGCGAGCGCGTCAGCGAGGTCGATGGCTGCCATGCTGGAGGACCACCTCGAGGTCCTTGTCCCCGCGGCCGGAGAGCGTCACGACGACGCGCGACCGTCGGGGCCGACGGCGCGCTTCCCGGAGCGCGGCAAAGAGGGCGTGCGACGGCTCCAGGGCGGGCAGGATCCCTTCGTCCTCGGCCAGCCAGTGGAACGCCCGGAGCGCCTGGTCGTCCCGCACCGAGACGTACCGGACCCGGCCGCTCGCGCGGAGCATCGCGTGCTCGGGGCCGACCGCCGCGTAGTCGAGGCCCGCCGAGACGCTCTCCGTGTCCCGCACCTGGCCCTCCGCGTCCTGCAGGACGTAGGTGTAGGCCCCGTGGAGGATCCCGGGCCGCCCCTGGGTCAGGGAGGAGGCTCCGACCCCGTCGCCGCGGCCCCCCGCCTCGACCCCGAGGAGCTCGACCGGGGTGCGGAGCAGCGGATGGAAGGTACCGATCGCGTTGCTCCCGCCGCCGACGCACGCGACCGCGAGGTCCGGCGCGCGGCCCCAGAGGGCCCGGCTCTGGGCGACGATCTCCCGTCCGATGACGCTCTGGAAATCGCACACCATGGAGGGGAACGGGTGCGGCCCGACGGCGGAGCCGAGCACGTAGTGGGTGGTCTCCACCGACCCGATCCAGTCCCGGAGCGCGGCGTTGATCGCCTCCTTGAGCGTCCGGCGGCCCGCGGTCACCGGATGGACCGTCGCGCCGAGCAGCTCCATCCGCTGCACGTTCGGGGCCTGGCGCTCGATGTCCACGCGGCCCATGTACACCTCGGTGGGGAGCCCGAGCGCCGCGCCGATCATCGCCGTCGCGACGCCGTGCTGGCCGGCGCCGGTCTCGGCGATCAGCCGGCGCTTCCCCATGCGTCGGGCGAGGAGGCCCTGTCCGAGCGCGTTGTTGAACTTGTGCGCCCCGCCGTGCAGGAGGTCCTCGCGCTTCAGCCAGATCTCCGCGCCGCCGCCCCGGCGGGAGAAGTTCTCGGCCGGGTACAGCGGCGTCGGTCGGCCCCCGAGCTGGCGCGACCAGCGGCGCAGCTCGGACCGGAACCCCGGGTCCCTCCGCGCGCTCCTCCACGCCCGCTCGAGCTCCGCGAGCGCGGGGACGAGGGTCTCCGGAACGTACGCCCCGCCGAAGGCGCCGAACCGCCTAGGCATTCGCCTTCTCCCAAACCTCGATCGCGGCGAGGAAGCGTTGCATCGCCGCCGGGTCCTTGACGCCGCGGGCCTTCTCGACCCCCGACGACACGTCCACGCCCCAGGGCCGCACCGCGGACAGGGCCTCGCCGACGTTCTCGGGCGTGAGCCCCCCCGCCAGCACGAGCTTACGGCCCGGGGCCTTCTCGACGAGCGCGCGGCAGACCTCCCAGTCCGGCCGGAGGCCGCTGCCGCCGGGGAGGGGCCCTCCGGCCGCGTCGAGGTGGATGCGCGGGAACGACTCCGCCGGAGGGAGTTCCGGCGCCGGGCCGCCCGCACCGGGGAGCGGCACCGGCAGGGACGGGACCAGGTGATGGAGCTCGAGGAAATCGAGCCCTTCCGGTATCGTTCCGTGGACCTGGACCCGGTCCACGCCCACCTCGTCGAAGATCCGGTGCAGGAGGTCGATCGACGGGTCGACGACGACGGCCCATACCTCCGCGCCCGGCGGGACCCGTCCCGCCAGGTCGGCCGCCCGTTCGACGGTCAGGTTTCTCGGCGACGCCGGGACGTCGATCACCAACCCGGCCGCGCCCTCCTCCGGCACGAGCGCGAGCGACTCCGGCTCCGACAGGCCGCAGAACTTCACGAACGTCCTCATCGATCCTCTCGCTCCCCGGCGCTCCGCAGTGTACGCAGGAACTCCACCGGCTCCCGGGCCCGCGCGAACGCCGAGCCGACCAAAAGACCGTCGGCTCCCCAGCGGCGGTACTCGACGGCCTCCGCCGCGCCCTCCACGCCGCTCAACGCGAGCCGCGGGCGGCCCCGCGGGAGCCTCTCGAGGGTGGCCCGGGCGACCTCCGGTCGGTAGGTGAGGGAGTCGAGGTCCCGGCGGTTGACCCCGAGGAGGTCGGCCGGGACCCGGTGCGCTACCTCGAGGTCGGACCGGTCGTGGAGCTCGAGCAGCACCTCGAGTCCCCGGGCGTGGGCCCGCTCGGCCAGCTCCGACAGCGGACGGCCGAGGCGGCCCTCGCGCTCCAGCCGCGCGATCAGCAGCACGGCGGCCGCTCCGGCGCGGTCCGCCGCCTCGACCTGTCGAGGCTCGACGACGAAGTCCTTGAACAGGACGGGCCGGCCGGTCCGGTGCGTCAGCTCCACCACCTCGCGGGGCGACCCGCCGAACGCGGGCCCGGTGGCCACGCACGAGAGCCCCTCGACGTCCGCTTCGTCCGTCGCCCGGACGAAGTCGTCGATCCCGACCGGAGGCAGCGCGGGCCGGGACGAGCCCGGCGAGACGTGCTTTCGCTCCACGAGCAGCGCCCAGCCGTTCGGAGCCGACTCCACCGCTTTCCGCAGGCTGGGTCGCCGGGTCGGGCCCTGCTCCGGCAGGCCGTCGAGATAGCCGGGCTCCGCGACGCGCTCGCGGACCCGGGGAAGGAGGTCGTCGAGGAAGCCCACCGTCAAGCCTCCGGACTCCAGGGGCGGGACGCGGCCAGGTTCTGGAGCGCCTCGAGCACGGCGGCAGCCGCCCCGGAGTCGAGCGCCTCGGTCGCGCGGCGGACCCCGTCCGACAGGCTCCGCGCGCGCCCCGCCGTCCACAGCGCCGCGCCGGCGGTGAGCAGCACGCCTCCCCGTCGCGCGCCACCCCCGCCGGCAAGGATCCGTTCGGTCTCCTCGGCCGCGGACGGCGCCGGGAGGGGTCCCCAAGGGCCCCGCCGGTCCTCGGGGTCCAGGTACTGCTCCGGCCGCACCGTCCGTCGGGAGCGCCGTCCGGCGGACCACGCCACGAGCTGCGTGGGGCCCCGGGGCGACAGCTCGTCCGCGCCGGAGGCGGCGACCGTCGTGGCGCCGCGCTCGACGCCGAGCCGGGGGAGCACGGTCGCGACGAGCGCGGCCCGTTCCCGGTCCGGGCATCCCACCACCTGGAACCGGACCCGCGCGGGATTCGTGAGCGGTCCGAGCAGGTTGAACACCGTCGGGATCCCGAGCGCGGAGCGTGCCGACATGACCGCGCGGGTCACGGGATGGAACAGCGGGGCGTGCAGGAACGCGATCCCGTGCCGCCGGTAGCTCGCCTCCGCGAACGCCCGGGAGGTGAGGCACGGGAGGCCCAGCGCGTCCACGAGGTCGCTCGACCCCGCGTACCCCCGCTGACTCCCGCGGGCGCTCCGGTTCCCGTGCTTCGCCACCGGGAGGCCGGCGGCACGGACCACGAGCGCCCCCACGGTGCCGAAGTTGAAGGACGGCTGCGCGGCCCCCCCGGAACCGCACAGGTCCACGGCGCCGTCGGCGCGGGGGCCCGGGAACGGCACCGCGAGCTCCCGCAGGCGTCGCGCGCACTGCTCGACCTCGGCGGCCGTCTCCCCCTTTCCCCGCCACGCGACGAGCAGCGCCGCCCGCTCCACGTCGGTCGTCTCGGGGGAGAGCAGCCGCTGGACCACCGCGCGGACCTGGGCGGCGCCCAGGTCCCGGTGCGCGACGAGCTGCGCGAGCCACGGGTCGCTCACCGCCGCACCTCGGCGAGGAAGTTCGCGAGGATGCGAGGCCCGTCGGGGGTGAGATACGACTCCGGGTGGAACTGCACCCCGTGGACCGGAGCGCTCCGGTGGTCGAGGGCCATCACCGTCCCGCCGTCGGCGCGCGCGGTCACCCGCAGCCTCGGGGGCAGTCGGGCCCCGTCGACCACGAGCGAGTGGTACCGGGCCGCGCGGAACGGGGACGGCACTCCGGCGAGCAGGGGACTCTCCCGATGGCGGATCGCCACCGCCTCCCCGTGCACCGGCGCCTCGGCGCGTACCACCCGGCCGCCGTAGAACTCCGCGATGAGCTGGTGCCCCAGGCAGACCCCGAGCACCGGCCGCTCCCGGGCCCACCGCGTGAGGAGGGCCCGGGACAGACCGGTCACCCGCCGGTCGGAGGGGTGGCCGGGACCCGGCGACAGCACGAGCCCGTCCGGGTCGGTGGCCACGGCCGCGTCGACCCCGGCGGTGTACCGCAGGCAATCGACCCGGGCGCCGAGGCTCGCGAGCGCCTGGTACAGGTTGTACACGAACGAGTCCTCGTGGTCGATGAGGAGGAGCTTCATCCGGCTCGCCCTCCGAACAGCGTGGTCTCGAGCTCCGAGAGCTTGAGCAGCGTCTCTCCGTATTCCCGTCGGGGCTCCGAGCCCCAGACGATCCCCGCCCCGGCGGCGGTGTATAGCCGGTCGCCGGCCCCGAACGCGCTCCGGATCGCGAGCGCCCAGGCCGACGAGCCGTCGCCGCGGAGCAGGCCGACCGCCCCGCCGTACGGCCCCCTCCAGGTGCCTTCCTCGCGCTGGAGCAACTGGACCGCCCGGATCTTCGGGGCGCCGCTCACGGTGCCGGCCGGGAACGCGGAGGTCAACGCGGTCCACGGCCCGGTACCGGGCGCGAGGCGTCCCTCGACCCGGCTCACGAGGTGCTCCAGCCGGGCGAAGCGCACGAGCCGCTCTTCCCACAGCAGTCGCACGGACCCGGGGGCGCACACCCGGCCGAGGTCGTTGCGCGCGAGGTCGACCAGCATCCGGTGCTCGGCGAGCTCCTTGGCGTCCCGGGACAGGTCGGGCCGCGAGGGGTCGGGGACGCCTCCCCGGGGGCGCGTCGCGGCGATTGGGCTCAGATACGCCCGTCCGCGGGCGGTCTCGAGGACCGATTCGGGGCTGGCCCCGACGACCTCCCGGTCGCCGAACCGGAGGTAGTAAAAGTACGCGAACCGCTCGCGTTCCCGGAGCTCCCCCGCCCTCGCCCGGAGGTCGTCGGGCCGGTTCCACGCCCGCCGGTGTCCGAGCACGACCTGGAACGCCTCCCCGTTCCCGATCGCCTGCCGGAGCCGACGGACCGAGCGCTCGAACCGGGCCTGCGGGAGGGTGTCCGCGATCGGGCCGGTGGGCGCGGACCGGCGGGGGGGCGGTCGGCGGGGACGGTCCGGAGGGACCCGCCGGGCGCGCAGGTCCCGGACGACCGCGAACTCGCCGAGGGGGAACGGCGAGCCGGCGGGCCGTCGCTCCAGAAGCGGCTCCGCGATCGAGCACCCCTCGAACCCCAGGTAGCCCAGGAGCGCGTTCCGGCGGGTCCCGCGGAGGGCCCGTCGGGTCCGCTCCTCAAGGTCCGACAGCGTCGTGTCCGGCGTCAGCCGGAGCAGCTCGTCCGCGCGCACGAACGACGCCGCCCACCGGCCGGGAAGCCCGGGGGCGGAGCCGCGCTCGATGTAGCCCGCGTTCTCCGCGCCGTCCGATTCCTGGAGGAAGCGGGCCCACGGGTCCGTCACGGTCGGTCCCTCTCGACGAGCGCGTGGTGCAGCGCGGCGAGCGTGGCCGGACCGCGTCCCACCGGAACCGCCAGCGTGAGCGACCGCGGCGTCGCGCTGAGCCCCGCGGCCGCGTCGAGGAGGGAGGGCGGGACGCGGCGCAGGTCTCCGAGGATCCCGTCGCCGATGGCGGTGATGAGACCGACCGGTTCCGGGCGACCGACCGAGATCCCGTCGAGGGCGGCCATCGGCGCGAGGGCTCGACGCCCGGCAGCGGACAGCGCCCGCTCGAGCACCACCGTGAGGAGCGTCGAGGAGGTGAACATCGTGACGACGTTGATCCGCTCGTCCGACAGGCGACGCGACACCTCCGCGACGACCCCCGGCCGCTGCCGGCCGCCCGGGACTCGGAGCCGGAGGAGTCCGACGGGCGACAGGAGCGTGAGCGCCCGACTCCCGTCGGTCCGGCCCCCCGGACCGATCGACGTGCTCGTCGCGGGGTCGTCGAGCGAGCTCACGCGCACCTCCACCCTCGCTCGCCGGGCCGGTTCCACGGTCAGCGGGTGGAGCACGCGGGCGCCGAACTGCGCGAGCTCCTCGGCCTCGCCGTACGACAGGCGCCGGATCGGCCGGGCGGCGGGGACGAGCCGGGGGTCCGCACTGTACAGCGATACGCCGTGCTTCACGAGCTCGACCCGTCGCGCGTGGAGGATCGCGCCCAGCGCGGTCGCGGTGTAGTCGGACCCTCCGCGGCCGAGCGTCGCGACGTGCCCCTCGAGGCTCCGGCCGAAGAAGCCGGTCACCACCGGGACCTCGCCCCGCCGGAGCCAGCGGAGCAGCCCCGCGCGGACGCGCGGCGCGGACCGCTCGAGCCGGATCTCTGAGGCGCCGTACCGGTTGTCGGTCGTGAGGCCGATCCGGTCCGAGGCCACCGCGCGGGCGGGGCAACCGGCCGCGCGGAGTTCCTGGGCCAGCCATCCGGCCGCGAGGCGCTCTCCGACGCTGAGGACCGCATCCGTCCTCCACGGTTCGGCCGCCCTCCGCCGGACCGCCGACTCCCATTCGCGGGGGAATCGCTCGAGGAGCCGCCGCGCGGCCCCGTCGAGCGGTCGGTGACGGCGGCGCAGCTCCTCGAGGATCGACTCGCGCACCGCCGCCGTGGGACGGGCGAGGCCGGCGCGGAGCCGGTCGGTGACCCCTTCGCGGGCCGAGGCGACGACGACGACAGGTCCCGTTCGCGCCGCCCGACGGACCCAGTCGACCACGCGGGTCGGCTCCGCGAGCGCCGCGCCGCCGAACTTGAGGACGGTCGGACGCCGGCCGGTCACGGTCGGAACTCCTCGCCCAGGAGGCCCTCGGCGGCCGCCAGCTCGGCGTTCAGCACCGACCCACCGGCCCCGCCGCGGACCGCGTTGTGCGACAGCACGAAGAACCGGAGGAACGGAGGCTCCCACCGCACCCGGCCGACGGTGGCCGCCATCCCCCGGGCCCGGGCGGGAGACCCCGCCCACCGGTCGCGAAGCGGCTGCGGCCGGTCCGCCTCGGGGCGAAGCTCGACCGGGGGCGACGGCGCCGTCGGCAGTCCCCGGCTCACGAGCGGATCGAAGCCCCGCCAGGCCGACTCGAGCGCGCGGTGCGTCGGACGCCGCCGCGCTTCCACGGTGACGGCCTCGAGATGCCCGTCGCGAACGGCCACCCTCGCGCACTGCGCGAGGAACCGGACCCCGGCGGGTCGCACGCGGCCGGACCGCACGGTCCCGAGCAACCGGTTCGACTCGGCGTCCACCTTCTCCTCCTCGCCCCAGATGTACGGGAGCACGTTGTCGACGACGGCCAGCGACGGGACGCCCGGAAGGCCTGCGCCCGACAGCGCCTGGAACGTCGCGACATGGACCCGCACCGGCCGGAGCAGCGCCCAGACCGGCGCGAGGGCCAAGACGAGCCCCGCCGCCGTACAGTTCGGGTTCGTAACCAGCAGCCCGCGGCCCCGGGGCCGTGGCCCCAATCCCGTGAGATGCGCCGCGTTGACCTCCGGGACCAGTAACGGCACGTCGGGGTCCATCCGATGGTCCGCGGCGTTGGAGAAGACGTGGAGCCCCCGGCGACGGCAGTCGGTCTCGAATCCGGCCGCGGTGCCCGAGGGAAGGGCGCTGAACACGACCCGGACCCCGCGTCGGGCGAGCCGTCCCGGGGTTGCGACCTCGAGCCGTCGGTCCTCGAGCGAGCCCGGGAGCGGCTCGGGCAGCTGCCAGGCGTCCCGGTACCGTTCGCCCCGCGACCGCGCGCTGCCAACGAGCAGGGGCGCGGAGAAGAACGGATGGTCGCCCAGCAGCCGGGCGAAGTGCTGCCCGATGAGGCCGCCGGCGCCGACGATCGCCGTCGGGAGGTCGGAGCGGACCGTCATGGGAGGAACCCTCCGCGCAGCCCGAGGTCGAGGAGCGATGTGGCCGTCACGGCCTCGACGACCAC
Source organism: Thermoplasmata archaeon (assembly GCA_030037265.1). Classification (GTDB taxonomy): domain Archaea; phylum Thermoplasmatota; class Thermoplasmata; order Lutacidiplasmatales; family UBA184; genus JAKIWV01. Next base: position 31,066 of record JASHRQ010000072.1, read on the forward strand.
GACCGCGCGGGGCACGATGCAGGGGTCGTGGCGGCCGGTCACCACGACCTCCTCCTCCGTGTGGCGGGCGAGGTTCACGGTCCGCTGCGGCCGCGGGATGGACGAGGTCGGTTTCACCGCCACCCGGACCACGAGCGGCATCCCGGTCGCGAGCCCGCCGAGGATCCCGCCCGCGTGGTTCGTGACGGTCTCGACCCGGTCCCCGTTCCACCGGAACGGGTCGTTGTGCTCGCTGCCGCGCATGCGAGCGGCCCGGAAGCCGGCACCGAACTCGACCCCCTTGACCGCGGGGATCGAGAACGCGAGGTGCGCGATTTCGCTCTCGATCGAGTCGAAGAACGGCTCGCCCAGGCCGACCGGGAGTCCATCCGCCCGGGCCTCCACGACCCCGCCGAGGCTGTCGCCGTCGCGGCGGGCCTCCTGGATCGCGGCTTCCATCCGGGCGGCTGCCCGAGGGTCCGGACAGCCGACCTCGGTCCGCTCGCTCCGACGGCGGAGCTCCGGGAGGGGCAAGGTCTCGTCGATGTCGCCCTCCACCGGCCCGATGGCCCGGGTGTAGGCGAGCACGTCGACCCCTCGTCGCCCCAGCAGCTGCTTCGCAACGGACCCGGCGATGACCAGCCCCACCGTCATCCGGCCCGAGAAGATCCCGCCGCCGGAGAGGTCGGCCTCCGCGCCGTACCGGTGACGAGCCGGGAAATCGGCGTGGCCGGGTCGGGGCGTGTCGCGGAGCCGGTCGTACGGCCCCCGCTGGACATCCTCGTTCGCGACGTGCGCCCGGAGCGCGTGGCCGTCGGTCCGGCCGTCCGTCAGTCCGGAGTCGACGACGAGCCGGTCGTCCTCCTGGCGCTTCGTCGCCAGCCGGCGGCCGACCGGCCGCCGCCGGTCGAGGTCGGTCTGGATCGCCTCGGTCGACACCGCCAGACCGGACGGAAGGCCTTCCAGGACGACGCCCACCTCCGGACCGTGGCTGGTGCCGAACAGCGTGACGCGGTACCGCTGGCCGAACGACATCATGCGGACGCCTCCCCGTCGGCGGTCAGCGCGTTCAGCGACTCCCAGAAGCCGGGAAACGACTTCTCGACGGCCTCGGAAGGGCCGAGCGTCGACGGCCGCGAGCCGGCCAGCGCGCCGATCGCGGCGCTCATCACGAGCCGGTGGTCCCGGAGGTCGGTCAGTCGGACCGAGCGCCGCGGTTCCCGGGATCCCCGGATCCGTAACCCGTTCGACGTGCGGTGGGTAGCGGCGCCGAACGCCCGCGCGAGGCGGACCGAGCCGGCTCGTCGGTCGGACTCCTTGAGCTCGAGGTGAGGGGCCCCGAGCAGCTCGCTCGTCCGGCCCGGGACCAACGCCGCGAGCACCGCCAAGAGGGGGAACAGGTCCGGGGAGTCCGACAGGTCCGCGCGGACCGGCTCGAGCAGCGGACCCTCGACCGAGGCG